>JAEYNZ010000009.1 GCA_023412195.1 Bacteroidota bacterium | reverse complement strand
GAGCATTTGCTGTAAACACTTCCGTGTACTGATCTTTGCAAGAATAAAGTGCAGTAAAAGCCAAAGAAAGAATGAATATCTTATGTATTGTTTTCATGAGTCCGGTTTATTAATTGAAGATGAAACCAAGTTTAACAGTGAGCCGGTTGTAGTCGATATCCAGCCTATAGTCTTTTTCCCCCGTATATTGGAGCCGGTGAAACTGGTAGCCAAATGCAACCGACATACCAAATCCGGAAGAGAAAATATGGGAATATCCCAATCCTGCATTCGCCATTGGGCCACCCAGCGGCTCTAGTTTGCCGAAGTTGTATCCGGGCCACGGTCCGGGCCAGATGGCAGATGACATTGGCCTCACATCATAATATATTTCGCGGGAATCCTCCAGGGGTACCTGATATCCCCCTTTCAGAAAAAGATAAGGCGATGACAATGATTTTCTCCATTTAAGTTCCATGTTTATAAAAGCGGGAAGATATGTCTCCTTTAGGAATTCCGCCCCAAACCCAGGCCCTATTGAGAAAACAGAACCAATCCGCCAGTTCAGTGAACCTGTCACACTCAATGGGGCATCCTGGCTGTTTTGAGAATTCCCAGCAAGTACACCCAATTCTACCCGGGAGAAAAATCGTGAATTCACAGGAAAAGAAGGTGCCTCATATACATTGGCCCCACGTCTGCCGGTAACCCTTTCAACCTCCCTGTCGCTGAACACCCATATGTTGCCGGCTGTTTCCACCTGCAACTTTTTGGAATCATCAATCCACCGGTACTTACCCTTGAGAATTGTACCGTTCTTCAGGTACACTTGGCCTCTTTCTGCCTGTGCAAAAACGGTTACAGATATCAGTAAAACTGATATGATACAGCACAATTTTTTCATAACAATCTTTTTATGCTAGATGGTATAAAAGGTGCAGGGGTTGCGTTGCGTGTTATTTATTTTCAAAAAAACCTGCTTCATCTAAAATCCTGAATGCATTTATCATTTCAAGTTCATCAAACCTGTAAAGCTGGTTCTTACGAAACAACCGCCTGACTTCATTTTTATTCTCAGGGAATATTCTTACAAATGAGCGGCGGCTGCTATAGAGGTACCTGAATTTCTCTGTGGAAGGATCATACATAAAATAAGTTTTTCTTTGCTTTAATATCGTATCTCTCAGCTTACCATGCTCATTCCTGTATATACTTGTTTTTTCTTCTACAATCTGATGAAACACCAGAAACCACCTGGTTCCTTCATATCTGATCTCAAAAAAACGGTCCTGCCCGCTGATTCCGGCATTAAGATGTACTTTAATGAATTCCTGGTTTCCCATTTCATTCCTGATTGTGAACCTGCTCACCTTTTTCTTGTCAACAATAAACATCTGGTGAAGGCCTGAATTATAGGCCGCCAGTTGATCGCCAAGTGCAAGATACCTTAGGTGCAGATTCTTATAAAGATCACCATCTTCCAGTAATACGTCTCCATTCATAAATTTTTCCTGCAGAAAATGCCTGCTGCTGACTTCAACCGGCAAGTGATAGATTGTGCCTGTAAGTTTTCCTTCCAGCCGGTTCGAATTTTCACCAAGTGCCTGCCAATCGAAGGAAGGAACCTGGGCATAAACATTAAACATTATGGAATATCCTGTCATCAAAATCAATATGCATAATATACGCTTCATTTCACTTCAACTGTTTCATAGATTTTGAAAATTTTCCCTTCAGACGTAATACCTTCAACAGAAATTTCCACCTTCCCCTTAACATCAGAAAGATAAAAAACTGACCCGACCCAAAATGTCTTTTCTCCGGCTGATTCGCTCAGCAATAATGCAGTTGCTTCACCTGCTGAAACTTTGAAGCCTGCAGATTATCACATGAAGCCTCTCATGAGCGATCAGGTTGCTGTAGGGGTGGAAAACGGTTCCTTGTTTAAAGGTGTTGACCTGTCGGTGGAAATGTATTACAAGTACATGCAAAACCTGGTGGAATACAAAAACGGGGCCCGGCTGATTATGAATCAGCATATAGAAACGGCACTGATACCTGCAAGGGGTTTCTCTGCCGGTATAGAGTTAAGTGCGGTTAAAAACAGCGGGAGGCTGAAGGGCATGTTTAGATATGTATTTTCGCGTACATTCCAGAAAACGGTTTCTCCTTATGGTGAAGAAAACTTCATGAAGGGCAGTTATTATCCTTCAATGTATGATAAGCCTCACGACATAATTCACACACTAGATCTTCCGGTTTCAATAAACTTTCAAGATAAAAATAGAATTTTCAAAATGAATAATAGATTCCGGTATAGAAACCAACACGATAAGGCCTGAAATCAACTTCATCATTGCGGCTGATGGAATTGAGATAATAATTCATCCTGGGCTCCAGAGCAAAAGATAACCTCCTGCCAAGGTTGTATGTAAACCCCACTCCCATCGTTCCTGAGAGGTTAATAGTTGAAATATCGCTTGTTTTTCCTATATGCTGCGGGCCATATTGGTTATCGAGGTATGCATTGTTGGCAACAACGATACCAGCATTTATACCGCCAATCAGTTCAACATTCATTCTTGAGCCAAACAGCAGGTACCGGAGGTATAAAGGGACTTCAACAAAATCGAATACCTGGGAAAATTCTCCCTGGGATATAAATGCATTATGAAAACCGGCTGTCGATTCAAGGTTGGCAGCAATTTCAGCACCTTTTGGCATATTTTCAATTTCAATCACCCCGGCTGTGCTGTTCATGGAAATCTGGTTGTTGGTCATGGCAACAGCTGTATTGAAATAAAGCCTTTCAGCAGGTGCCGCATCATACAAAGCTTCCTTCCTGCCTGCAAACAACTGGGGTGAGCTGCCTGTTTTCTGTCCGTTCTGAGCATAATAGACTCCGCTCTCCACATTCCATCTTTTTGCTGTTTTGTATCTGACTGAGATTCCTCCGCTCATATTGCTGTTTCCGTCAGTAGCCTCATAGGTCATATTGCTGGCATAAGCTGAACTGTGCCTGGCAGAATAAGAAGAATACCCTGGTGAAACATTCATGCCTACCTTCCATTTATCTTCAGGTGCCGGAACTTTTTCATTTGACCTGATATTGCCGGCTATTATTTCCTGCTCAATGTCAGAAAAACCGGTTTTTACTTCTGTCCATAATACCGTTTCATGCTGTACAGCCTCTTCTGAAGCCATAACAACAGCTTCTGCAGGTTCCAGCCTTCTAAAAAATGCCAGGTCGGCTCTTCTGATTGTAAGGGGTTCTTCTTTTCTGACAGTTTGCTGCCTTTCTGATGCCGGAACGTGTTCTTTTCTGCCAGCTTCAGAATCTGCATAAAGCATATTTTCTCTTGCTGGCTCCGGGACTTCTTCGCCTGAAGGTGTTTCTTTCACAGGATCATTCTTATCCTGAACCGGTAAGTTATCCTGCATGGCAGGTTCTGTCTGAACAATTCCCGAAGGTGATGTATTTTCATTCAGATACCATCCGGCAATAAAAGCCATCAACAATAATGCGGCAACTGCCGACCAGCTGTACCATACCCTGCGCTTATTCAGCCGTGCAGCTTTCATCTGATCCATGATGCCGGGCCAGATAAATGCAGGCGGTTCCTCAGAAAAACTCTCAAGTTTCTCCCTGAATATTTTATCTATATGATGTTCATCCTTCATGATGCAGAATAATTTGCATTCGACTTTATTTCACCGTAAAGATTAAAAACCTTCTTTTTAAGAATTTCTCTTGCCCTTGCAAGATTCGATTTAGAGGTTCCCACTGTAATGTTCATGGCTTCACTGATTTCCTGATGGCTCATGCCATCCATGACATACAGGTTAAATACCATTCTGTAACGCGGAGGAAGTTGCTGAATCAGCGACAACAGCTCATCTGCCCCCATTTTTGACAACGTTTCTTCAGGAAATTCAAGAGGCTCAAATGATGTCATATCTTCAACCGGATAAAGAACATGCTTTTTCCTGTACTTCTTGAGGGAGGTATTTACCATGATCTTCCTGATCCATCCTTCAAAAGAACCATCATGCCTGAAATTTTCAATATTGGAAAAAACCTTAACAAATCCTTCCTGCAAATTGTCTTCAGCTTCAGTCCGGTCCTTTGCATACCGCAGGCATACACCAAACATTTTTGGCGCAAACATCCGGTAGAGCTTTTCCTGTGCACGCACATTACCCGAGGCACAATCCTTTACTAGTAATCTAAGTTCTTCCAATTTCTTCTGCAAAAGTTCCTCAAAAATAAGGATAAATTCCTCTTTCGCTTTTATTTATCTGTTTTATCATCCGTTTCCCTTTCTGCCTCTGATCTAATAGATTGCATCGGTGCTCATTTGGTTGCGTTGATGAAAAAATAATTATTTCCCTGCGCAACCTTTTTATAATCAAGCCCCTCTTTATTACAGTTACCTGAAAATATTCAGGATGATAATGAATTTTTACCAACAAAAAGAAACTGTTATTCGTACAACTTTAAAATTTATGTATATGAAGACATTCTTCCTGTGGCTTATAGTGCTGGTATGCTTTTACGGTTGCAAAACTGAGGATGAAATGATCACTCCTGAGATAGAAGTTACAGAAAAAACCGCACAGCTGATTGAAGCAGAAAATGTATTCGGGCTGGAACTTTTTCAGCATGTATTTTTATCGGAAACAGAAAATGAAAACATCATGATTTCGCCCCTGAGCGTTAGCCTGGCTTTGGCCATGACATATAATGGTGCACAGGGAGAAACAAAAACGGCAATGGAAAACACCCTGAAGGTGTACGGCCTTGAACCCGCCGAAATTAATGCATCGTACCGCGATCTGGTCCGTGCCCTCAAATCACTTGATCCTAAGGTGCTGATGGAAATTGCCAATGCCATTTTCTACCGGCAAGACTTTACAGTTGAAAGCGATTTCGTATCCACCAACCGGAACTACTATGATGCCCAGGTATCAGCACTTGATTTTTTAAACGAGCAGCTGGCTCTAAAAACAATTAACGACTGGGTTTCAGTGAAAACGCACGATAAAATCGATCAGATCATCAGCGAAATTAAAGCTGACCACGTGATGTTCCTGCTCAATGCCATTTACTTCAAGGGTGTCTGGAAAAGCCAGTTCAAGGAATCTGAAACAAGAAAACAACCATTTTATCTTGAAAATGGTACAGCTGTACAGGCAGACATGATGCAACTAACAGATACGGTAGCCTATGTAAAAAACGATTTGTTCAGTGCAATTCGCCTTCCATATGGAAAGGGCAATTTCAACATGCATATCTTCCTGCCCAACCATGACAAAACTTTAACCGATATGATTGCCTCCCTGACATTGCAAAACTGGGATGAATGGATAAAAGCCTTTGTGCCTGCTCAAAAAGTTGAACTTCATCTTCCGCGTTTTAGGTACAAGTACGAAATCAAGCTAAATGACGTTCTTACTACAATGGGAATGGGAGTGGCATTTACAGGCAAGGCCGATTTTAGTGGGATCAACAGAAACGAGGATCTGTTTATCGACTACGTAAAACATAAAACTTTTATTGAAGTAAATGAAGAAGGAACAGAAGCAGCTGCAGTAACGGTTGTTGCAATAGAAAGATTGTCGTACAATCCGGATAAACTGCAGTTTTTGGCAAACCGGCCATTTATGTATGCCATTACCGAAGAAAAAACAGGTGCCATTCTGTTTATGGGGACGGTGAAAGATCCACTGCAACTGCAGGAATAACTAAAAAGATGGCAGGTTTTTTGAATACATGCAAATTCTGAATTACCAGCATGTTAAAAGAAGCTGATGAAGAATGAATGCAGAATGATATGACAAAATGGACAGATTCAATTTCAAAGTATATTCACCTATGAAGACAATCCTGCTTCTTACAGTTGTATTTTTCCTGACAACAGCCAGTTCCTGCAAAAAAGATGAACTGGAGGGAAATGAAAACAAGGTAATTGATCTTGACAATAAATCAGCACAGTTGGTAGAAGCCGACAATGCTTTCGGACTGGAACTATTCCGGCAGGTACGGCTGGAAAGCAAAGAGGAAAACCTGATGGTATCGCCGCTGAGCGTTTCAGTGGCATTGGCTTTGGCCTATAACGGGGCTGAAGAGGAAACAAAATCTGAAATGGAGAAAGTCCTCAGAAAAAGCGGCCTTACAATCGATGAGATCAACCAGTCGTATAAAATGCTCATTTCAGCACTACAGTCGCTTGATGAAAAAGTTGTTTTTGAAATTGCCAATGCTCTTTACTATGCCGGAGGGTTTCCTGTAAAACAGGCTTTCATAACATCACTGGAAAGTATTTATGGTGCCGAAGTGGAAGCCATCGACTTCACGGCACCCCAGGCTGTCGAAACCATCAACAATTGGGTAGCAGATAAAACACATGCTAAGATTGAGAAAATCATCGATAAGCTCAATCCGCTGGACAGGCTTGTACTATTAAATGCCATCTATTTTTATGGCACATGGACAAACGAGTTTGATGAGGAAGGCACCAAAATGCTCAGCTTTCAGAAACATAATGGAAGCACCATAGAAATCCCCATGATGAGCAAGCTCGAAAAGCTTCCCTATACATCCAACAGTCTGTTCAAAGCCATTAAAATGCCATACGGCAAAGGCCAGTATAACATGGTTGTCATTCTTCCCCAAGGCAACAACAAATCGGGAGATATCATAACCGGCCTGTCGGGAGACAAATGGAAAGAATGGATGCAGTCCTTCCAGTTAACCGACCGTGTAAGCATAACCATGCCGCGCTTTAAGTATTCTTTCGACGTTCAATTGAAGAAGGTACTGGAAACAATGGGAATGCATAAGGCTTTCAGCACCAGCGGTGCCAATTTCTCAAAAATATCGGATGAGTATCTCTATATCAGCCAGGCCATCCATAAAACCTATATCGATGTAAACGAAACAGGGACAGAAGCTGCTGCAGTAACTGCACTTGTTTTCGCAACAACCAGTGCCGGCGATGAACCTCCGACAGTGCCCTTTTATGTCGACAGGCCATTTGTTTTTGCTATAACTGAAAATGATACCGGTGCCATATTGTTCATCGGCGAAGTAAACAACCCTGAATATGACCAGTAATAAAAATATCCTGTTTTTCATTCTGGCTGCACTTTCCTTAGCCTGCTTTACAGGATGCAGCAAAAGTGACGAACCTGTTTTGGTGCAGGGCACAGGTATCGTGCTTGACTTTGCAGGCACAGGGCATTGCAGTGTAATCATTGAACTTGACAATGGCACACGGATACAGCCACTATATCATCCCGAAGGGTTTGATTTTACCGAAGGCCAAAGGGTAGCCGTTGAATATTTCACATTGCCTGATATGGTATCTTCATGCGGCCAGGGTGAAGTATGCAACATCGTCAGCATAACCGAAACCGGCTGTGGATCACCACTTACCCTGCTGAACCGTGATAACTACAATATCATACCCAATGATCCGGTTTTCCTGCATGAAGTAGACATCAAAGGTGACTGCCTTCGTGTAAAGGTATCTTTTGCAGGAGGCTGTTCCACCCATATTTTCCATCTTGGGTTTGTACAACTTGGTCAGGATGAAAACGGAACTGCCCTGCTCGAATTGAGGCACGATTCAAAAGGCGACATGTGCGAAGCCTTCCTCACAAAAGAACTAAGCTTCAGCCTTGAGCAACTCAGAAAAGACGACATCAGGCGGATTGTATTTTCTGCCACACTCCTTAACGGTACAACTTACACCCAGGAGTTGGAACTGGAATAGATACAGAGTTTTAAACCTGTCTGGTTTGCAAGACCTGACAGGTTTAAAGAAATCTGTTGTTTCTTGTTAATCAAATTGCTCATTGAAGTGCTTTCAATATGATGCATTTCAAAACTCCTTTTCGCCTTTCACAATTTTTCAATTTATCCATGAGTTTTTTATACTTTTAAAGATGAATTTACTCTAGATCGGTAAAATGAAAAATACGCTTCTTTCTGTGTTGGTTATTTTTATTAACTGTGGTTATTTGTTTTCCCAGACCTTTGAAATCAGGGGGGTTCTGCCCTGGCACAATTTCCTTTCAGGACCTACGGCATGGAATGAAGACAACTACAGGGAATACCTGGATGAATGCCAGAAAAACAATATCAACTTTATTGCATTCCATAATTACACAGGAGGGGGTGAACGCTATTTCAACTACGTTGAACCCATGGTAAAAATCAGCTATAAAAGTATTTTACCTGAAGCAACCTTCGATCATTCAGGCACCGCCCGTTGGGGTTATCTTCCTATGAAAGTTCAGGATTTTGCATTCGAAACCGGCAAACTGGTAGACCTGCCCGATGGAAAGGAATATTTTGGCGCCGACTGTGCACTTCTGGCATCCACAAATGAAGAACGCTATGATCTGGCACAGGGGCTCATGAAGAAAGTACTTGCCATGGCCCATGAAAGACAGATTCAGATGGCGATGGGGTTTGAATTTGGTGTGGCTCCGCCCGAATATGCATCCATCCGCACACACGACGACATGTACTGGCTCGGCAACGGCAGCATAGTTTACAATCCTTTCGACCCTGATGCCGCCGGAATTTTATATGCCACCATCGACAATATCCTCGAAACCTATGAAGGCATCGACTGGATCTACCTTTGGCTGAATGAACACTGCATGTTCGGAATCGATCCGCAGACAGCTCTGAAGAATAAGCAAATGGAGGAATATTACCACCGGAACAGCAAATACTTTGAATCAGAAGGGGTGGATGATAACCTGAAATTCCTTGGAGTATGGGCACAGGCTTACATTTTGAAAGCATATGAATATATCAAAAGAAAAGCTCCGTCTACCAGGGTTGTAATCGGCGGATGGGGGGCTGAATACCAAATGGGGCTCCTTCTAAATGGGCTCGACAAGTCGCTTCCAAAGGATATTGTATTTTCAATGCTCAACCCATGGCAGGGAGGCCGTCCCCATCCGGATTATTTTAAGGATATTGCACAAAACAGGCAGATATGGGCTATCCCCTGGCTCGAGGGAGATGCATCGCTGTGGCACCTGCAGCCGCGTGTTGCTGATATGAAGGCACATGTCCGGAAGGCTGCCGCTGACGGGCTTAATGGTGTGGTGGCCATTCACTGGCGTACAGAAGAAATCAGGCCCAATTTTAAAGCATTTTCACACTTTGCTTTCAATCCCGGAAATGAGACCTCACTGGAAGATATCTATTATAATTTCTGCCGGACGCAATTTGGAGACTATGCAGCCTCCGGTCTTGCTCCCCTCTTTATAGCTGCCGACACATCAGGCATCCTAAACAACATTGCTTCTCCTGTATACTTTGCCTACACCCCTGAATGGGGCCGGCTTAATCCTGCCCAGACAAATTACTACAGGGAATTCATCAGGGTTACCGTTGATTGCCTTGAAAAGGAAAAAGATCCGGTTAAAATAAAAAACCTGGAGTGGCTGAAAGCAGTTTGTGAATTTACGCTCCTTCTCGATGAAGCGGGCAGGAAAATGGAACCTGCATGGCATATAAGGGAAGCTGTTTTAACTCAGACTGCTGTTGCACCTGCAGAAGTCATGAAGGCAAAAAAAATGCTGCAGGAAGTGCCGATCGAGAGGCTATTTGGAACATTCGCATCCCGGATACATTCCCGCGGCGAACTGGGAATGCTCTCCTCTGTCAACCAGCGCCTATGGAGAGAGTACCAGTTATTAAATGAATTTCTTATCAACGGTTTGAACTAATGAATGAGTTTACTGGCCCGGCTTCATGCCTGCATAAGGGAGAAGTGGTTAGATAGTAAAACTCTTATTTTGTTGGTGCAACAGATGAAACTTCAAATTCTTCCCAACCCCACGAAGGTGCTGGTTTCTCAATTTCTGTAGTCAGATCAAATGAAACAGTAAACAATCTGTCAGTACCAATTCGTCTCAGGTTATATGTAAACGTGGTGCTGTCAAGTGTAACCCACCAGACATTTGAAAAAGCAGCGGGAATCAGATCCATCGTTTCCTGGTCTGCAGGAAAAACCTTCATATTGGTCATCCCTTTATTGGTTGTGGTGCCGCCATACATTGTTATCTCATCATCCTCTCCGTTTTCCATCCGGTGATCGTGCTTCAGCATAATTCTGCCATTTTCATATGTAAAAATCCAGGTTCTTGATAAATTATCCCCCACGTTAAAAGGTACCATTATTGTTTCGTCATCAGCATAAAGCACATGCATAACCAGCCTTTTCCCTGCGAAGTCATCATTGGCAGGTGCATCAACCAGCCTACCTTCAAAAGTTTTGCCTTCCAAGGCTTTTAAACCATTCCAGAAGATTCGGGAAACAGCTCCCTCATCTGTTTTTACAGCTTCCAAATTGTTTTTACCGGAACTTTCAGTAGAAGTTGAATTGCATGCAATAAGGGATGAACTTAATACAAAAAAAATGAGATACCTGATCATAAGCCAATCGTTAGTTGAAAGGATAAAGATAATCTTTTCATTGATTGACCTGGTGACTTTTCATTCACCAAAAGGAATAAACACAATGCTGGGTGAAGCTTATTCCTGCCACGACGAATGAAACAACAAATGGTTCACATTTGCGACCTAACGTTGTAAACCATTTCAAGTAATACCCTGCTCTTCCATTAACCCCAGGTCTTTAGCCTGGGGACCGCTGCACCATCCCCTGCCCTCTCCGCTGCTGGATGCACTGCCGCATAAGTATTGGCCGGATGAAGTATCACATCTTTGCCTTTGTCCCCTCTTTGCCAGCTTTGAATAAAGTTCCTTCCATCCGGACAGTTTTAGTTATTTTGATTCTGCATTCTGCATTGCCTGTCTTTATAAGAAAATCCATTAAGTGATACAATTGTGAGAGGGAATGGAGATTAAAAAATTAATAACAATAAAAAGCTCTTAACTGTGCTGGATTTTTTTCTCCGGAAGGAACAGGTAAAACATTTTTGTCAAGGCCACGTAACCAGTTATCAAATACAGTTCACATTCACTTTTCCGTATAATATATGGGGGTTCTCAGAGATCCACGCACTGGCATGAAATATTTTAGTAATCTACTGGATATCAAGCCTGAAATATTTGTAATTTTATATATTGATACTACCATGGAAACTACCGGTAGAATCATGTTTAGCTACGGAAAGTTTGTTAAGTCAAAATAAAATTTAATATCAACAGGATATGAAAACACAGGAAGAATGTTGTCCTGAATTCGAAAGCGAAAAATGGGACAAAAAAACGTTCAGCTGGGAAAGTAAACCTTTCATCAAAGAAACCATTCCCACTTTTTTTCATTTGCCATTCCCTCCCACCATAGGGAAAAAGGTGACGAAAATGCACGGGCTGGCTGAAAAATCGGATGCCACCATTCCCGACAAAAAGGACGCACTGATCTTGTTTCATGACCCTTCAGCCTTTAAATCAGAAATCTTTTATTCAGTGACCAAAGAAGTTGACGGGGCAACCAACACTTCAATTTCCGGGTCTTTTTTCACAGAAGTGTTTGACGGAGCCTATAATAACATCCCTGAGTATATAAAGGAAATGGATAAACATCTCAGGGAAAAGGGACAGAAAGCCCTGGACTATTATGTACATTATGCTTATTGCCCTAAATGCGCAAAAGAATATGGCCATAATTACATGGTCCTTTTTGCCCTGGTTAAAAACTGAGACAGAACCAGGAATAAAAATTCTGTATTACGACACAAGTTGAAACCATTGAAAAAAACGGATTAACTTCAATGGATTGCACTTACAGTGAGTTGTTGTCGCACCGTGAGCAGGAAGTTTTTATACCGGGGTTTAATTATATTTGCATAAATTATTGAGGCCCGGTGTTAACCTTCAAAGGAATATGTTTCTGATTAATGTGGATAATTCTGAATAAAAGTATTTCAATAAAAATAAAACCGCATTTAAAATGAAAAAGTTAATATTCAGCTGCCTTCTGTTGGCTTTCTTCTTGAACCCGGCATTTGCACAAGAACCTTTTAATCCAGGTGATAAAATTATTTTCAGCAACGACGATGTTGTTTTCCGTCAGATTGATGAGCATACCTGGGTTGGTACCGGCAATGAAATGTGGAATGAAAGTTTATACCTCGTTGAAGGCAGCGAAAGGTCCATCCTGATTGATGCGGGAACCAGTATAAAGGACCTGGACAAAATCGTGGCTTCAATCACTGATAAGCCTGTAACTTTGGTTGCAACACATGTTCATCCCGACCATACCGGTTCTTCCATAAAAAGTTTTCACGAAATATATGTCAATCCGGGTGATACGGACCTGATTCCCGTATTTATGCCGGATTATGAAGGTAACGTGAAATATCTGAAAGACGGGGAAACAATCAGCCTGGGGAACAGGCAACTGGAAGTAGTATTTACTCCGGGCCACACAAAAGGGTCAACGACCTTTCTGGATAAAACAGCCGGATATGGTTTTAGCGGGGATTCATTTGGGACAGGATTGCTCTTGCTGTCAACAGATTTCTCAACCTTTATAACTTCATGCAAAAGAATTTCTTCTTTAATGGAAGAAAAAAATATAAGGTATCTGTATACAGGACATCATGACGGGGCTAACATGGAAACTTTAAATAAAATAAAGGATATGCTCACTTTAAGCAGGAATGTTTTATCAGGTAACATAAAAGGATTTGCCAATCCTGACAACACATTCGGATTAAACCTGGCTGTTGAAGGCGAAGGGTACCGTATTATCTTCAATGAGACGGCAGTCAAATGATACAAATATGAATCCCCAACCAGTTCCAATCACCAACAAAAGATTATGTATTCCTATAGTTACAGGGACATGCGAATTCCATGTACCATCATTATAACTTAAAAAATGAAAGACTATCTGAAACTTTCACCGCAGTTTTTACTCCTCATCGTAACAATGTTATGCACAACAGAATTACAGGCACAACCATCCGGATGTACGGATACCCTGGCAACCAATTTTGACCCGGATGCCACAGAAAACGATGGCAGCTGTTTGTACGATACCGTCATTGTAAGCCCAATCCGTTCCTGGACCTTACC
>JAEYNZ010000006.1 GCA_023412195.1 Bacteroidota bacterium | reverse complement strand
TAATCAAATCAATTTCTGGCATCAGGGGAACCATTGGCGGAAAGCCTGGTGAAGGACTTAGTCCGGTGGATGTTGTTAAGTTTACAGCAGGTTATGCCGCCTGGGTGAAGGAAAAGGCTCAAATAGGACAAAAGAAGATCGTTGTGGGAAGGGATGCACGGATCTCAGGTGAAATGGTCAGCTCCCTTGTAATTGCCACCCTGCAGGGTATGGGTTTTAATGTTACAAATATCGGACTGGCCACTACACCCACCACCGAACTTGCTGTAACTGAAGAAAAAGCTGACGGAGGATTGATTCTTACTGCAAGTCATAATCCAAAGCATTGGAATGCCCTTAAGCTGCTGAACCGGAAGGGTGAGTTTTTGAATGCAGAGGAAGGGGCAAGGGTGCTTGAACTGGCTGAATCAGGCAGTTTTGAATTTGCAGGGGTTGATGAACTGGGCGTGGTTACTGAAAAAGATTATACTGCCATTCATATTGAAAAAGTTTTAAGCCTGGAACTTGTAGACGTTGCTGCCATAAAAGCTGCCGGTTTCTCCGTTGCAGTCGATGCTGTTAATTCTGTCGGAGGTGTCGCAATGCCTGCCCTGCTGAAGGCACTTGGGGTAAAAAATGTTGTTGAAATTAACTGTGAGCCTACAGGCCATTTTGCACATACTCCTGAACCCTTGCCTGAAAACTTGATTGAAACCTCAGACATCATCAGGAACAGCAATGTAGATGCAGGTTTTGTTGTCGACCCCGATGTCGACCGGCTTGTGATTATTAATGAAGATGGAAGTATGTTTGGTGAAGAATATACCCTGGTGGCAGTGAGCGACTATGTGCTGACCCATACTCCCGGGAATACGGTTTCCAATCTTTCATCGAGCCGTGCCCTGAGGGATGTTACCAAAATGCATGGAGGCATATACACTGTTGCTGCAGTGGGTGAAGTGAATGTGGTGGAAACTATGAAAGCTACAAACGCTGTAATTGGTGGCGAAGGGAACGGGGGAGTTATTTATCCGGCCAGTCATTACGGAAGGGATGCACTGGTTGGTGCTGCACTTTTCCTGAGCCACCTGGCCAAAAGCGGCATAAAATGTTCGGAGCTGAGAAAGAAGTATCCTGATTATTACATGTCGAAAAATAAGATTGAGCTTACCCCGGAAATCGATGTTGATGGTTTGCTTTTCAGGCTAAAGGAAAAGTACAGTACCGAAAGGGTTACAGATATCGATGGTGTAAAAATTGATTTTGAGGACTCATGGGTACATCTGCGTAAATCAAACACAGAACCCATTATTCGCATTTATTCTGAGGCAAAATCTGAAGGAATGGCCACGGAACTGTCCTTCCGGGTAATGGATGATATCAGGAACCTGGTTTAATATTTATTCCGGAACTTTTTTTAAGTCCCTGATTAAGTTTTGATTAATAGTTTTGGACGAAACAGATAGCTCTGCTGCTTATAGCTGATTTGATTGTACCTTTGTCGGGTTAACCAAAAACATTCTCTTCAATTGAGGGAGAATCCAAAACTTAAGAAAATGAAGAAGAAAAAAAATATTGGAATTGTAGCCCATGATAACCGGAAAAAGGACATCATTGAGTGGGTAACTTATAACTGGAAAGAACTGATTTACCATAATTTGGTTTGCACTGGTACAACCGGGAAGCTCATTGAGGAGGCAATTTTTGAGAAGTGTATGGAATTCGGTGCAGTCCCTCCAACTGTTACCAGGCTGAAGTCGGGCCCGCTGGGTGGCGATCAGCAGCTTGGTGCAATGATTTCAGAGGGAGGAATTGATATGCTGATATTCTTTTGGGATCCCATGCAGCCTCAGCCTCACGATGTGGATGTAAAAGCGCTGCTGCGGATTGCGGTTTTATATAATATTCCCACAGCTTCAAACCGTTCAACTGCAGATTTTATTATCTCCTCTGCCCTGTTTCACGAAAGTTATCAACCCATTCTGAAGGACTATGCATCCTATATCAGGAGGGATGTAGATTTGGTTTGATTCAGACAAGATCAGTTAGAGATTTTTCTTATGAAGCCTATGGATTGTCCTGCTGTTTCAGGTTCTCCTCAAATAACTTAAAAATTCGCTTGTATTCATCTGTCCAGCTGGAAGGTTCGGTAAAAGCATGAGGTTCCACCGGGTAAACAGCCAGTTCCCACTTTTCCTTCCCCAACTCTATCAGTCGCTGACTCAGTCTTACAATATCCTGAAAATGCACATTGTCATCGACCATGCCATGGCACATCAACAGGGCACCTTCAAGCCCTTCTGCATGATAAATGGGAGAACTGCGAACATAGGCCAGACTGTCTTCATAGGGAGTGTTTAAAATATTGGAAGTATAACCGTGATTGTAATGGGCCCAGTCAGTAACCGACCGCAAGGCAGCTCCTGCTGCAAAAATGCCGGGCTTGGTAAACATGGCCATCAGGGTTATAAATCCTCCGTATGAACCCCCATAAATGCCTATTTTCTGGGGATCGATTCCATATTGTTCAACAAGAACAGAAGCGCCGTCGATATGATCCGAAAGGTCCTTGCCACCCATGTGGCGATAGATTCCTGTACGCCAGTCGCGCCCGTATCCTGCACTTCCGCGGTAGTCGATATCGAGTACGGTGTAGCCGTTATCCACCAGATAATTGTGGAACATGTATTCACGGTAGTAGCTGCTCCACCATTTATGGGCATTCTGGAGGTATCCTGCACCATGAACAAAAATAACTGCGGGTCCTTTTTCCGGGGCAGTTTCAGGCCTGTAGAGTCTGGCGTGTACTTCAGCGCCATCCGTGGCATTAAATGTAATAAACTCAGGCATGCGCCATGAATAGGAGTTGAATTCTTCCCTTACAGAAGTAGTTATTTGTTTTTTTGAAGCACCCGGCTTATTTTCCTGTATAAACAGTTCCCATGGCTTATTGGCAGAAGAATACCTGATTGCAAGGTATTTCTCATCGGGAGACAGTACGGTTTCATGATTGCCTTCTCCCGAAGTGACCCGGATCAATTGCCCACCTTCTGCAGGCATTATGTAGAAATGCCTTACACCAGGGTGTTCAACATTTGCTGTAAAATAAAAATGGTTGGTGCTTTCTGAAAGAAAAGCATCATACACTTCAAACGACCCTGAGGTAAGAGCCTTTTTTACACCTGTTTCAATGTTAACAGTGTACAGATGGGAATATCCTGATTCCTCGGAATGAAACCAGACGGCTTTCCCATCTGGCATCCAGCCTGTTGCTCCGGGGTTCAGGCTTCCTCCTCCCACTCCCGGCCCGCCAATCCATGCTTCATCATGCTGAAAGTCGAGAACCTTCAGAGATTCATCGGCAGGTTTATACAACAGAATCCACCTGTCCTTGTTGTCGAGCGACAGGGCTGTAAACAATACAAGTTCTTTTTCGGGGTGCCATACCGGTCCCACGAGATTTACTTCCCTTTTGTTAAGCTTTAGGCTGTCAGCAGGTTTACCTGAACTGTATTCTTTTAGATAATCCGGTAATTCTTTCAGTCCTGGGAGGGAGGAAGTCTCTATTTTAAGGGGGATGTTATTTTTCAGGTCATAAATGGCAATGTAGCTTTTAGTTTCAGGACTTCCTGTTTTTGGTCTGGCATTTTTTTCTTCGGTATAACCCGATTCTGTAATCCAGTGGGTAACAGATGTGCTTTTTGCACCAGTTGGATTCTGGTAAATCACATATGCAACATAATTTCCCGAAGGAGAAAGACCAGCAGATGCCAGGCGGTTTTTACCAAAGTATATTTTCTCAGGCTGAACAGGCTTCAACGCTTTTTCGTAGTTTTCCCTGGCTTTATCAACTGCATTTTTCTCCTTCAAAACATCAAAAAGTTCAAGCTGTTGTTGCTCTAGCCATCCGGCCTGAGCATCCGGCCTGGTTTCCTTTTTTTTCTCTTCCTGTACGAACTGAACATTTTGTGTTGCAGTTCCTGTTGAAAGATTCAGCAGGAAAAGAGCCTGGTCCTTCATAAAGGTTACATGCGTGTCGTTTAATGCAAATTTAGCTGACGAGATGTTTTCTGGCCAATTGTTAAGCTGTTTTTCAGTTCCTTTACGGATATCCAGCAGAAACAGGTTTCCGTTGCGGATAAAAACCTTTAGCGATTTGTTGCGGTTATAGCTTCCGTTTCTATCAGTAAGCATCCTTTTTTCAGTTGAAGGAACTTTTTCTGTTTTTCCGGAGGAAAGGGAATATTTATAAAGTGATGTCAGCGTATCACCATCCGGGTTCCAGTTGAAGTAAATGTGTTTACCGGTTTCGTCCCAATGGATATCTTCAGGAAGAGATCCAATCCATTTAACAGGATCCTGCATGATTTTTTCAATGGAAAGATTGCTGCGGTTGTTTTTTTCAATTTGGGCGAATCCATAAAATGAGGTACTGCTCATTAGCACCACCAGAAAAACAGTTATGGTTTTCATATAGGTAAAGGATGTTAAAACGGAATTTCATCGGGGTGAAAACCGATGCGTTTAGTTTTATCGAGCCGGTCGATTTTTGCCATATCCTCCTCACTGAGTTCAAAATCGAATATTTCGGCATTTGATTTAATACGTTCAGGTTTAACAGATTTTGGAATGGTAACTACACCTTTCTGGATATCCCATCGAAGCACCACCTGAACAGGGGTTTTGCTGTATTTTACAGCAAGGGCCTGTATCACCGGAATGTCATTGACCCTTCCCTTCATAATGGGGCTCCATGCCTCAAGTTGAATTTTCTTATCATTGCAGTACTTCAGCAGTTCCGGCTGGATAAGTTCAGGATGAAATTCCACCTGGTTTACAGCAGGAATGATGTTGCAGTGCGGAAGGAAATCTTCGAGGTGGTGGACAAGAAAGTTGCTGACACCAATTGCCCTGATATACCTTTTTTGATAAAGTTCCTCCAGGGCTTTCCAGGTTTCAACTGACAGATGTCCTTTGGGCCAGTGTATAAGGTACAGGTCGAGGTAATCAGATTGCAACCGGATGAGACTTTGCTCAAAAGCCTTTAAGGTTGATTGGTAACCCTGGTCGCTGTTCCATACTTTTGATGTGAGGAAGATATCTTCACGGGCAATACCGCTGTTTTTTATGGCATTTCCAACACCTTTTTCGTTTTCATAAACTGCGGCAGTATCGATGCTGCGGTAACCATGCACCAGGGCAGTTTCTACTGCAATTTCTACTTCACGTCCTTCTACTGCCCTGAAAACTCCAAGACCAAACCAGGGCATTTTTATTCCGTTGTTTAAAGTGGTAGTTGATTTGATATTCATCAATAGCTTATTAAAAAGGCTTAAAATACAAAAAAATGTAAAAAGTGTCGGTATTTTTATTTTTTTACAAAAACCGGACTTTTTTCTACAGGTACTTCATTCTGATTTCTTGCAGTTGAACCCAACTGCTGCCGGCTATTAAATATTTTCCTCAGACGTTCACCTGATTTAAAAATGATAGCCTTAACCAGAAGCTTAAGCACATAATTTTTTTGTTCAACCACACCAAGCGTTTTAATCAGGAAAGGAATTTTATCGTAATATGGAAATACAGTTTTATTTTTATTCAGATTGTCGATTTTAGCAATGTCTGCTTCATCAATTTCAAAATCAAAGATGTTTGCATTTTCTACAATTTCTTTTTTCCGAGCCGACCTGGGTATGGTTATTACGCCCTTTTGAAGATCCCATCGAAGGACGATCTGGGCTGGGCTTTTTCCATACTTTTTTGCAAGTTCCTTAATTTCCGGAATTTTAAGAACCTGTCCCTGCATGATCGGGCTCCACGCTTCAACCTGTATGTTTTTTTCCTTGCAATACTGGAGCAGGCTTGATTGTGTCATCCGGGGGTGAAATTCGATCTGGTTCACTGCAGGTATAACATTTACTTTTGGTAAAAAAAACTCAAAATGGTGTATCCAGAAATTACTGACACCAATGGCACGTATTTTACCTTTATTATAAAGTTCCTCCATAGCCATCCAGGTTTCGACCGTTAGTTCTCCCTGGGGCCAGTGAATCAGGTATAGATCCAGGTAATCCGTCTGAAGCCAGTCAAGGCTTCTCTGGAATGCCTTGAATGTACTATGGTAACCTTGCTGGTCATTCGCTATTTTCGAGCTCAGGAACAATTCGTTGCGCGGAATACCACTTTCTTTGATACCTTTTGCAACACCTTTCTCATTGTGATAAATAGCTGCATTGTCAATGAGCCGGTAACCAGCTTCAAGTGCAATTCGAACAGCATTTTCAACTTCGCCACCTTCGTTCAGCCGGAGTACTCCCAAGCCAAGCCATGGCATTTCTACTCCATTGTTAAGGAGAGTCTTAGACGAAATATGCTTTATCATAATCTATTTATCACTTTTTCATTCGAAAACAATTGCAAACAATAAATTCAAATTGTTTTGTTTTGTTTCGTTTTTGAGGCAGTAATGGCAATAATTCATTTAATTTGTATTAACAATTCACAACTATGAAAGTTTTTAAATTTGGAGGTGCATCGGTTAAAAGTGCAGAAGCTGTAAGGAATCTTGCACGAATCCTAAACAGTTACCAGGAAGACCTGGTGGTGGTTATATCTGCTATGGGCAAGACGACCGACTTGCTTGAGAACCTTGTAAAGGCATATTTTAGTAAAGATAATAAAAAGTGGGAAATATACGGGCAGTTTAAAACATATCATCTGGAAATTTGTGAACAGTTGTTTGGTGCAGGGAATACTCCACTTCCGGTACTGTCGATGCTTGGCGAACTGGAGACCAAACTGGGCAGGCTACCTTCGCTTGATTTTGATTTTGAATATGATCAGATCGTATCGTACGGTGAACTTGTATCTACACGTATTGTGAGTGATTATTTAAATGCGGAAGGCAAACAGAATTTGTGGGTGGATATCAGAAATTGCATCCGTACCAATGATTTGTACCGTGATGCAGCCATCGACTGGGAACTTACTGCAGAGCTATCTGAACAAACATTTACGTTCGATGATCAAAGTATGTATGTAACCCAGGGTTTTATAGGATCAACCCCTGCCAGCCTTACCACAACACTTGGAAGGGAAGGCTCAGATTATACTGCAGCTATTCTGGGTAACGTACTTGATGCCGAAAGTGTATCGTTCTGGAAAGATGTTCCGGGGGTATTAAGTGCCGATCCTAAAAAGATGGAAGGGGCGACAAAGATTGATGCGCTTTCCTATCGTGAGGCAGTTGAAATGACACATTCAGGTGCTAAAATCATTCACCCAAAAACAATGAAGCCTCTTCACAACAAGAACATACCTTTGTACGTGAAATCATTTCTCGCTCCCGATGACCCCGGGACTGTCATTCAGGAAATTGACCATAAAATTCAGCTTCCGCCAATATTTATTATCAGAGAACACCAGGTTCTCATTACCCTTTCACCAAAAGATTTTTCTTTTATCAATATTGAAGACATCGACAGAGTGGTGAATTTTCTGGTGGAAAACAGGGTCAAAGTTACGTTGATGCAGCAGTCGGCCATCGATTTAAATCTTGTGCTCGATGCTGCAGAAGCCGACTGGGACTGGCTGATGGACGAGCTTAAGCCCTATTACAGTGTGAGATACAATACAGGGCTGACGCTTATTACCATCAGGCATTATACGGAAGAAACGCTCGACTGGATGGTTAAGGAAAAGGATATTTACCTTGAGCAGCACAGCAGGCTTACTGCAAGAATGCTGGTAAAGGAGCATCAGGAATAAACTTTTTCGTTATCTGGCCGGCAGGTTGTAATGAATAAATTATATCAGTTACCAATATGGTAAAAATGTTAGAATGAAAAGAAAAATCTGGATACCTGTAGCTATAGGAGTATTGATACTTCTCATCGTGTTTCTCGTACTTGGTAAAAAAGCTGGTTGGATAGGGCAGGAATATGCCATCAGTGTTGCTGTTCAGAAGGCTGAAAGCCGTACCATAACAGAATTCATCAATGCCAATGGCAAAATACAGCCTAAAACAGAAGTAAAAATAAGCCCAGATGTTTCTGGTGAAATCATTGAGCTTTATGTGGTTGAGGGTGAGCAGGTAAAGGCCGGTCAGCCTCTTTGTGTAATAAAGCCTGATATGTATATTTCGGCATTAAACCGGGCAGAGGCAGCATTGAATTCATCGAAGGCCAGGCAGGCACAGACACAGGCACAGAAGATTGAACGGGAACTGGCATTTAAGCGGGCTAAACAACTTTTTGATTCAGGTGCCATACCTATATCTGATTTTGAAACTGCAGAAGCAGCATGGAAAGTGGCACAGGCTGAGGTACAGGCTGCTGAGTTCGCCGTTAAAAGTGCAGAAGCAACAGTGGAGGAAGCACGTGAACAGCTTACGAAAACCAGAATTTATGCACCAGTTTCAGGTACCATATCGGCATTGAATGTTGAAAAAGGCGAAAGGGTGGTAGGTACAAATATGTATGCAGGAACTGAAATGATGGTTGTTGCTGATTTAAACAGGATGGAAGTGCTGGCACAAGTCAATGAAAATGATATCGTCAAGGTTTCATTGAATGATACTGCCCTTATTGAAGTAGATGCTTACCTGAACCGTAAATTCAAGGGCGTTGTTACAGAGATTGCCAATTCAGCTAAAGTGGCAGGCACTACCGCCGACCAGGTAACCAACTTTGATGTGAAGGTTTTCCTGCTTCCGGAAACCTATTCCGACCTTGTTGATTCTGTAAGGCGGAGGTTTTATCCATTTCGTCCGGGTATGTCTGCAACCATCGACATCATTACGAATACCAGGGAAAATGTAATTTCTGTTCCCATAGCAGCAGTTACCACCCGGGTATTAAATGAAAAACCTGCAGAAGTTCAGATTGCCAGTCTGAGTACTGCTCCTGCTGCATCGGATGAAAGAAGTGAGGTTGTTTTTGTTTTGGAGAATGGCAGGGCACGCCAGAGAAAAATTGAGACAGGTATACAGGATAACATCAGTATAGAGATAGCCGGCGGACTTGCTGACGGGGATGAAATTATTGTTTCGCCCTATAATGCCATCAGCAAATTGTTAAAAGACAGTATGCTGGTAAAGGTGGTTTCAGAAGAAGAACTTTTTAATACCACTAAATAATCAGTCACTGAAATAATCACGGCTGAAAATCTGTTTTACATTTTCTACATTTATATCAGAGAAAATCAATTGTGAGTTTTCTTCAATTTCTTTTTTTGCATAGATGTACTTTTTGTTCAGTGTGATTCCAGCAGGTTTTAGGTTTTCATATACGATCTCAAAAGTATAGGAAACATCCTGGTAATGATCTGAATTACCTGATCCTACTGCAAGAAATTTTCCCTGCCTGTTGTGTTTATCTGATTTTGCCGAACCTTCTATTTTTTTTACAGAATAATCATCTTTCATAATGATGATTTTCCCCTCAAATGAGGTTGCATGGAAATCGCGGGAACCAGATAATGTTGGACTTGCTTGTTTGAATGATATAACCCAGGCAGGATTGCCATCTATCTCCGTTTCTGCTTCGAGATTTAATTCAAATTGATCACTGATAGCCGGATTCAATATTGAACTGGCTGATCTTGCCCAGTCAAGTCCCAGAAGTTCATCAAAATTGGTCATGCCCATGGCAAAACTGTATTCAGGCTGAGAATTTCTCATGATATACTTGCGCATTACATACTCATCTCTGATGGAAGGAGAGCGATATCCTGTCTGGTCATAAATCAGGACTTCAGTGGTGCTGGTATTT
The DNA here is from genome assembly GCA_023412195.1 of Bacteroidota bacterium. Classification (GTDB taxonomy): domain Bacteria; phylum Bacteroidota; class Bacteroidia; order Bacteroidales; family Prolixibacteraceae; genus Mariniphaga. The sequence continues at coordinate 29,610 of JAEYNZ010000006.1, read as the reverse complement.
CTGATGGTATCATTGGTTATAATTTCTCTTTTCAGCTGGCATTCAAAATTTAACGGACCGCTGATAAAGTTGTAGGATATGTTTTCTGATGCCAGTTGCAGTATACGGCTTAGGAATTTTGACCGGGCTGCAACATCTATTTTTTCAATTCCATAAGTTTGTGACTCAAGTTTTATAATGTTGAATTCCTTTTCAAACAACGATCTCACCGGCAGTTTCAGGCTGGTATACCCTACCGAAGAGAAAAAAATCTGCTTCGAAACCATCTCTTCAGGAACCTTTAACTGAAAGTTGCCATTTTCATCACTTGCAGTGCCATGAAAGGTATCTTCTATCCCAATATTGGTATAAGCAACAGGTTCCATGGTGGCCATGTCTATTACCTGCCCTTTGATAATTTTTGCAACCCGGGTTTCAACCTGTGAAAATGCTCCAGAAATTATGAAAAGTGGAAGCAACAGCATTAACAGTTTTTTCATTTCTTATTGTTTTACCAGTATTTAACAGTAATATCCTGATTTTTTCAAGTGCAGCATACTACTGCTTTATGTGTGAAAAATTATATAAAAATAAGCATTTGATACGATCTGCTGGTAATATAACGTTTTAATACCGTTTTATTATTTGTTATATTTGCTAAAATCATAAAGAAATCAAACATGATACAAAGGTTTTTCCTGATCATAACAATCATAATTTCCCTTGTTTTTACTTCATGTGTTTCAAAGAAGAAGTACCTCGAGATGCAGGACGGGAGGATGAAGGCCGAGCAGCAGGCAAGGGAACTTTCATTGGAAAATGATGCAAGAGCAGAACGGATTAAAGTAATGATAGCTGACTTTGAGGCTATGAAAAATGAACTTTTGGCAAGTAATGCCGAAAAAGATCAGTATATCGATAACCTGAACAGTGAGATTGCCACTCTAAACGAACAACTTAGCAGTCAGAAACAATCATTGCAATCCAGTACATTCACCTACAGTTTCGAAAAAGACAGGCTTGCTGAAAGCCTGGAGGAAAAAAATAAGTCAATCAGTTCGCTGGAAAGCCGGATAAAAAATCTGGAACAGGAAATAGCCCTTCAGTCATCCCAGCTCAGCGACCGTAATATCAGGATTGGTTCACTGAGTGACCAGCTGGAGTCGGTGGCGGCAGAAAAGGAAAGGATTTTGAAGCATAGCGGCGATTTGCAGCTTCAGATACAAAAGCTCCGGGCAGATACCGATGTACTAAAGGAACAGATGGTTCAGAAGGATGAAACCATATCACGCCTTCAAAATAATGTAAGCCTGCTGAAAAAGCAGGTAGGAAGTGGAAACTAACTTTTAATCTGAAATTACGATAATGAAAAAAATTATTTGTTTACTGCTGGTTGCTGCATTGGGTACAGGTTATACTTCCGGTGCAGAGAAATGGAAACCGCTCTTCAATGGGAAGAATCTGAAGGGATGGAATATCCATGGTACTGAAAAATGGTATGTGGAAGATGGACTGCTGGTATGTGAAAGCGGACCTGACAAGGAATATGGTTACCTGTCGACAAAGAAGAACTATGAAGATTTTGAGCTGGAACTTGAATTTCTGCAGGAAGCAGATGGTAACAGCGGTGTGTTTTTCCGTTCCACTTTTGAGGGGACCAAAGTAAGCGGATGGCAGGTTGAAGTAGCTCCGCCGGATCATGATACAGGCGGAATCTACGAATCATATGGGCGTGGCTGGCTTGTACGTATTCCGGACGAAAAGGAGAACATTCTGAAAATGGGTGAATGGAACAAGATGAAAATCCGCGTTGCAGGAGGACATGTTACCACCTGGCTTAACGGGCACCAGATGGTTGATATAGAAGATGAGAAAATTGCCCAGGGAAAAGGAGCTATAGCCCTTCAGATTCATGATGGGGGAGGTATAAAGGTCAAATGGCGTAATTTGAAAGTCAGGGCAATTAAAGCCTGATCAGTTGTTTTTTTCCTGCCTGTAAAGTTCAAAATAATATTTGATGGATGCCCGCACCTCGTACTCAGATGAGGTGTAGGGCAATATATTCTGAGCATTAAACCACACCATGAAAGTGTCGGCTTCAGCTTCACGCAGTCCGGTGAGTTTCATTACCATCTCCTTATTGTAATTCTGGGAATGCATTTCCCAGTTTTTTTGAAGGGCCATTGCTTCACGCACATTCCGTTTTTCGCGTTCCCTGCCACTGAGATAGTAGTTCCAGTAAGAAATGGGATTTAACAGTGCAGCCAGAATAGGAGGCCTTTCATTGAAAGCATCACCCCGCAGTTCCATGGGAATGTCAACAGGCTTTCCCGTACCCAGATCACCTGCCACCTTGGGTTTTTCACCTGTTACATCCACTTCTCTTACTGCATAGCTTACCGGGTTTAAAGTAAACGTCAGTGTTTCATAACCCATATAGTTGTGCGGGAAATAAATTACTTTCTTTTGGTATCCAACTGAAGTAACAATAAGACTGTCAATGTTAAGCACGTCCATTGTGAAATATCCGTCGTTGTTGGTGGTGGTTCCGCTGCGGTTCCTGTTGTTGATGATGGTGGCATAGGGTACGGCAGTGCTGTCAGCCGAATTGATGATTCTGCCCTTCAGATTGATGAGGATGGGATCAATCAATGAAGGATCGGTCTGCGCAAAACTTTTTAAGCCGGCAAACATTAAAATGATCATTCCTTTGATAATAATAAGTCTCATCCTTTAATAACTGGGATTCAAAAATATGTAAAAGATTTTTTAAAGGACAGATAATGGCATAATATAGGATGATTTTAACATGTTTTAAATGATGAATGTACGATGAAGTACATAAACAATCCTGTTCGCCCTGAGGTTATAGTTGGAAATATCCTCAAATGAAAAAAATCGCCATAACAAGCCTGCTGGCCACCGGGGGTATGACCCTGTTCAGCTACCTGGTATCAAAAATTTTGAATAAACAGTTTCTTGAACCGGCAATATTGAATCAGCTTGTTTTTTACCGCCAGAAGGAAAAGAAAAAACATCATGCCACAGGATATCTGATCCATTATGCAGTAGGGTTGTTTTTTACGTTTGCCTACAGGTGGCTCTGGAAAAAGAACCCATCTGCACAGAGAAATTCTGCCAGCCTGGCATTGGGTTTTATAAATGGGATGATAGGAATTGCAGGGTGGCACCTTACTTTTGTGTTGCATCCTTCTCCTCCACGGGTTGATAAAAAGAACTATTTTTTACAGTTGCTGCCAGCCCACATTGTTTTTGGATTTTTAAACGGCTGGAGTTACCGGAATCTGAAACAAGGTTCATTAAATCAAAATGCTCCACACATAAGCATAAAAGATATGGCTGATGTCTCAGTGCATAAACAAAACATGTAACTGCCGTGTTTTTCAAATTAATATAATGAATATTTCACCTGATATACATTTGTTCGACAGAAATACGGTAAGGCACCTGAGGTTTCCATTTTCATTTTTTCTCATGCCTGTATTTTTATTTGCTGTAAGCCAGTCAGACCACCTTGACTGGGTTCATACACTTCTGGCTTTTTTTATCCTTCACTTCCTGGTTTTTCCTTCAAGCAATGGATACAACAGCTATCAGGATCGTGATGAATCAAGTATTGGCGGATTGAAGTACCCGCCCAGGGTATCGGAGAACCTGTTTTGGGTTACTCTTTTGTTCGATATGGCAGCTCTTCTTCTTGCACTGGTGATATCTCCTTTGTTTTCATTTATGATCCTGGTTTTTGTCACCATGTCAAGGTTGTACAGCTATCGTGGTGTCAGATTAAAAAAATACCCTGTTATAGGGTTTCTCACCGTGTTTATTTTTCAGGGAGCCTTTGTCTTTTTCATGTCATTTGTAGCAGTTAATTCTAATCCACCGGCTGATTTGCTGAGTGTTCAGAATATTCTTTGTATGGCAGTTTCAAGCCTTTTTATAGGGAGTATGTATCCTCTTACACAGATTTATCAGCATGAAGCTGACATAAAAGATGGGGTCACAAGCATCAGTTATCTTCTGGGTTATCATGGAACATTCATATTTTCAGCCAGCTTGTTTGCTGCTGCGACAGCTCTATTGCTTTTTTATTTTATAAGCAGGGGACAGACGGAGGTACCACTGCTGTTTTTTGTGATGATACTGCCCGTCATCATTTTCTTTTCGAAATGGTTTAGTCAGGTAAGAAAAAGCTCCAGATTTGCCAATTTCGAAAATACCATGAGGGCTAACCTGATTTCATCTGTATGTATGAACCTTTTCTTTCTGATATTGATCATCAACAATCGAATAGTAATTTTTTAATATGGGCAGGATAATTTCCACAGGAACGGTAGTCCCGGTGCATGCAGCAGATCAGGATCATATCCTGGAGTTTATGTGTGCTGCTTATAATAATGATACCGCTTCACGTAAGCTTCGTATTCTTTTTCATTCCAGCGGAATCCGTACCAGGCATTCAGTTGTACCTGATTTTGGCCTTGGAAAACCTGTCTATGGCAACTTTTTTGGAAATGGTACCCCTGATATCGAAAAGAGGATGCTGCTTTACAGAAACCAAGCTGCTGCACTCGCTATCAAAGCAATAAAAAATCTATTTAATAAACTGGGTTCTACCATTCAAACCTTTGGGATTACCCACCTCATTACCGTAACATGTACCGGCATGTATTCCCCAGGTATTGAAACTGAAATTATGGAAAAGCTGCAACTGCCTTTTGATATCTTCCATACATCAGTAAACTTTTTAGGTTGTAATGCAGCATTTCCGGCTCAGAAGATCGCCGATTCATTTACACGGTCTGATAAACATGCCAGGGTTTTGGTGGTGTGCGTAGAACTTTGCACCATTCACTTTCAGCCAAAGAGTGACAATGATAATTTGCTATCAAATACCATTTTTGGTGACGGGGCTGCAGCGCTGCTGATGGTATCCGAAGAGTTTGCATCTTCAAATGGATTAAGCGGGCTTTCAGTAAAAGGTTTTAATTCAGGTGTATTGGGAGATGGTAAGGAACTTATGGGGTGGAATATTAAACCGCTAAATTTTGAAATGGTATTAAATGCGTCTGTTCCTGCATTCATTGGGGAAAAAATAAAGGAATTTGTTTCTGAAACCAAAAGAGTACTGGATATTTCTCCCGGAGCAATTGATAAATGGGCTGTTCATCCCGGAGGAAGAAAAATTCTTGACAATGTCAAAAAGGAACTTGGCCTTACAGATGATGATATGGCAAACTCATATAGGGTACTCAGGGAATATGGCAACATGTCGTCGCCCACCATATTGTTTATTATCAACCTGATCATGGACCAGATGCCTGCTCCGGGAGAACAGGTACTGGCAGTAGGCTTTGGACCTGGTATCAGTGTTGATACTATATTATACTGTTATGAACGGTAGATTTAAGGAACGGTCTCTTCAGGGTGAGTTGCTCGATTCGCCTGAAGTGCCGGCACAGCTGCTGGTGCGGAATCTCCGTGAGCTTGATTTTCTGAACAGAAGAAGCGGGGGGCATCATGTGAGCCTGGAGGGAATCAAAATGCTGATGACAAACAGGGAAAAGCCTTATCATATTGTTGATTTGGGTTGCGGCAGTGGCGACCTGCTCAGGTACATAGCTGACTGGGCATTTAAACACCGTATCAAGGTAAAATTGACAGGGGTTGATGTTAAGCCCGCAGCCATAGGTTATTTGCAGGAGAAATCAGCAGGGTATCCTGAAATTTCAGCAGTGACGGCTGATTATAAGACCTATCTGGATGAAAATCCGGCAATAGATATCCTCGTTTGCTCGCTTTTTTGTCATCATTTGGATGACACGGAATTACTTTGGCTGCTAAATAGGATAAACCTCCAATCAGCTGCAGGTTTTGTGATCAATGATCTGCAAAGGACCCCGATGGCTTATTATGCTGCTGCCGCAATGACTACCGTATTGGGTGGAAGCTCTCTGTCACGGCATGATGGTCCCGTTTCAGTACTCAGGGGATTTAAAAAAGAAGAACTGCAGGTTCTTTTTCAGAAGGCAGGAGTGAAACATTACCTGATAAGGCGCAGGCCATTTTTTCGGTTACTTGCTGTCGGAGGAAATAATTTTCAAGGATCATAACACACAAAAATCAAAGATAATGAAACATGATGTAGTCAAAACAACTGAAGTATTGATCGTAGGAGCAGGCCCTGTCGGATTGATGCTGGCCTGTCTGCTGTCCTTTTATAAAATCCCCTGCCGGATTATTGACAAAAAAAAGGCACCTTGCGGGTATTCCGGAGCCATGGTCATCCATGCACGTACCCTTGAGGTTTTCCGGCAGATGGGAATTGCTGATTTGGTACAGCAGCAGGGTACCAGGGTTCAGGCTTTGTCTGTTTTCATTGAAGGACAAAAGAAAACAAGTTTCCATGCAGGTTCCACCGGCGAAAAGATTTCACCATATACATCCATGCTGCTCCTTGAGCAAAAAAAGACCGAAAAGCTGCTGCTTGATTTTCTCTCAGGAAAAGGTATCATGGTTGAATGGGAAACTGAACTGGTGGATAGCGTTCAGACTGCAGATCATGTTGAAGCTGTTGTTCTTGATCCGGGCGGAACAAGGGACTCCATCACCTCATCATGGCTGGCAGGGACCGACGGGGGACAAAGTACTGTCAGGACTTTGCTCGGGATTCCTTTCCCGGGGAAAACCCACCGGCTCAACCTTTCAATAATGGAAGTGGATGCCGGGATAGACCTAAAAGAGAATGAAGCAGGTTTTTCTTTTTCAAAAAGGGCAACAACAGGATTCTTTCCACTACCTGATGGAAAATGGAGAATTGATGCCGCTCTGAACCGGTTTCATGGCAGAAAGAAATTCGTTACTTTCAAAGATGTGCAGCAGTATTTCGGTTATGATACAGGTATTAAAACAGTCGTTCGCCATCCAAAATTCTTTTCTGTGTTCCGTTCTCATGGAAGAGTTGCCTCGTTATATACATCAGGTCGTTGTTTCCTTGCAGGTGATGCGGCCCACCTATTTACCCCTGTAGGGGCGCAAGGCATGAACACAGGCCTGCAGGATGCACATAACCTTGCCTGGAAACTAGCAATGGTTGCAGGGGGCAAGGTGGTTCCTGATATTCTTTTTACCTATAAAGATGAAAGAAAGCCTGTAGCACAAAAAGTATCACATGATTCGGACAGGTTTCTCAAACTGGCTGCATCTCCCGGTTTCTTCTACAAGTTAATCCGAAGGTTTCTGCTTCCTCCTTTCATGAAAATGTTTTTCAAAATGATGGAAAAACGAAAGGTAAATGAGTTTGTATTTAATAAAATATCAGGGACAGGGATCAGTTACAAATCAAATCTTTTGAATGTTGACTTCTCAGGAGAAAAGTTTCATCCGGGTCCCAATTCTGGTGACAGGCTTCCCTACTTAAGGTATTGGAATAAAAAGCAGGAGGTTCATATTCAGGATATGGTTGATCCTGCTGCCTTTCTGCTGCTTGTATTTCCGGGTCATGGAGATGCAGAAGATTTGCTGAAACTAACAGGTAAATACAGTACCGTACTGAAGGCGCAACTTATCCGGCTCAGTGATGAGACCAAAGACCTATATATCAGTCTGGGTATAAAATCCACCGGATGGATTCTGGTGCGGCCCGACCAGTATGTTGCCTGCCGATCTGACGGCACTGGCTCAGAAGAATTGGCACTGTATCTTAAAAATATATTTATCACCACATAAATGAATGAGCAGATAAAAGGTGACTACCGGTTTCTTTTCTGGCAGCAGTGGCTTTTTTACACCAGTCTTCTGTTTGCATTATTTGGGCTCGTGCTGGCTCTATATGGTAATAATCCTCTTTTCGAACCTTATCACCGCATGCTGGCTTCTATCTTCTTTCAGCAGGATTCACTTCCTGAAGATACAAGGTTGCTTTACACATTTGTAATGGGACCCATGGGGGCAACCATTGCCGTCACATACATCCTGTTGGCCTACATGGCGCGATATCCTTTCAGACGCAGGGAGAAATGGGCACGAAATGCCATTATTGTCGGGTTCAGTGTCTGGTTTATCACCGATGCTATAGTTTCTATAACTTACGGAGTCTATTTTCAGGCACTGGTACTGCATCTGCTTATTTCTATACCACAAAAAGCCCTGCCATTGATATTTACATGGAAAGCTTTTCACCAGGATCATCATAAAAGACCGGACTGACGGCCATTTATGCCTGATCATTCATTCGGCAAAATTATTAAAACCCGATGCGTAATTTGGAATATACTGGTTTAGCATCCTTAAAATCAGAACCATATATTGAGAATATCTGTAAATCAATCCGGGATTTCTTGTAAGTTGTATACATACCGGCACCAACTTCATTTTGAAGAAACAGCGGATTAAAATGCATGAAGGGATCAAAATAATGATCTGGTTTATTTAAAGGTGCAGTTAAATACTGCCCATAAAGATAAACAGTTATCCAGTCATTATATGCATAACCGGCTGATCCCTTGAAGGTAAACTGATAGTTGGGAGCAAACAGATTCATGATTGTATTTTGCATGGCCATTCCGGCTCCAATATCCATTTCGGTTTTACTCCCCGCATCCCACCTGAAATGATTGGAATAATGCTCAACAGAGCCTAGCTGCGGCATATCTGTAGAAGTTTTGTACTGAGAAAATGAAATGGGTTTGTCAGCCTCTTTGCTTAAAGGAAGTGTGGGTAGCAAGCTGCTGAACCTGGGTGGAAAAGAAGCTGATTGAAATGCAGCTTCAGGGTTCAATGACGGGATTACCGGCAAATTATTGTACAGGTTTAACTTCATCAACCTGTTGAAATCCTGCCTGAAAAATAATAATCCGGGCTCCGGTTGTGCAACCAGCATGTGGCAGAGCAAAAGCTCAAAAGCAAGGTTGCCTGCTTTAATAAAAATATTGCTTCCTGATTTCACGATACCGGGTTTAAATTCAAGTTAATCATGAAGTGTATAAATAACATTCAGTCAGAATGAATTTAAATTTCGGAATATTTAAGGATACATGATCTGTTTTTAAAAATTAAAATTACAGTTTTAACATCTTTTATCTTCATTCAGCGTTAAGTGTCATTACATACATGAAAGCTGCACTAAAAATGACTAATTGATTACTCGGCCAAATACTTACTGTAATAAAATTTCACATGATCTGAAATCCTGCAGATACCTGGAATTGGATTATTTCATTGAAGCAATCTGCTCTTCCAATACTTTGATTTTAGCTTCGGCATCAGCCTGTTTGGCTCTTTCCTTCGCTACCACTGCCTCAGGGGCGCTGCTAACAAACCGATCATTTCCAAGTTTTTTCAAAACTGAAATAAGGAATCCTTTTGTGTATTTCAGTTCTTCCTCCAGTTTTTTGATCTCTTCTTCCACATCGATGAATCCTTCAATGGGAATATAGAAATTAGTCGATTTTACCCTGAAGGATGCAGCTCCCGGTACCTCACCGGTTACAGGTTCAAGGGCTGAAAGGTTCGCCATTTTTATCACAACGCTGTTGAATACCTGCTCAAAACCCTTGTCTCCCTGCAGTACTTTTAATTCCAGTGTATCTTTTTGGGGAATGTTTTTATCTGTTCTGATTTTCCTTACACCCGAAATGGCTTCCTTCACATTTTCGAAAGCAGCCAACATATCGGAATTAAAATCTGCCACCGCTGGCTGCTGGCTGATCATGATACTTTCGCCGGCTTTCCTTTCTTTCAGCAGTTGCCAGATTTCTTCGGTGATGAATGGCATGAAAGGGTGCATCAGTCGCAGCATCCTGTCGAACAATTCTACCACTTCATTATAAGTTTTTGCATCAACAGACTGCTGGTAGGGTGGCTTAACAATTTCAAGCAGCCATCCCGAAAACTCATCGCGAACTGTTGTGTAAACTGTCATCAATGCTTCTGAAATACGGAACTGGCTGAACTGTGAATCAAGTGTAGCAATCACTTCCTCAAGTTTGTTCTTAAACCATTCTATCGCCAGCCTTGAATGTTCAGGTTGCTCAGCGTCCGCTGAAATCTCCCAGTTTTTTACAAGCCTGAAGGCATTCCAGATTTTAGTTGCAAATCCTGCACCCTGTTGCGGCAGGCTTTCATCGAATAGCAGATCGCCACCGGCAGGAGAACACAGAAGCATGCCTACACGGACACCGTCGGCTCCATATTTTGCAATGAGATCGAGCGGGTCGGGAGAGTTGCCCAATGACTTCGACATCTTTCTGCGCTGGGCATCACGAACCATCCCGGTGAAGTATACATTTTTAAAAGGATACTCATTTTCATATTCATATCCTGCAATGATCATACGTGCTACCCAGAAGAAAATAATATCTGGTGCAGTTACCAGGTCGGAAGTGGGGTAGTAGTATCTCATTTCCGTATTGCCCGGTTCCCTGATGCCATCAAACACGGATATGGGCCAGAGCCAGCTGGAAAACCAGGTGTCGAGTACATCATCATCCTGGGTTAGATCATCAGGTGTTAAGTTTGGGTTGCCTGACTTCATTCTTGCCATTTCCAGTGCCTGCTCCGGAGTTTCAGCACAAATAAAATTGCCATCGGGCATATAATAAACCGGGATCTGATGACCCCACCACAATTGCCGGCTGATACACCAGTCCTTGATGTTGCCCATCCAGTGGCGGTATATGTTTTTAAACTTTGGCGGATGGAACTGGATGGTATCATCCATTACATGTTCAAGAGCGGGTTTTACCAGTTCATCCATTCTTAAGAACCATTGTGCCGATAATTTTGGCTCTATGGCTGCATCAGTCCTTTCAGAAAAACCAACCTTGTTTGTATAATCTTCTATGCGCGCAATATTTCCGGCACGTTCAAGCTCAGGAACAATCTTTTCCCTGACGGTAAAACGGTCTTCCCCGATAAAAATCACTGCCTTTTCGCTGAGAGTTCCATTGTCATTGAAAATATCGATAACCGGCAGGTTGTGGCGCAATCCTATTTCATAATCATTTACATCGTGGGCTGGCGTGATTTTAAGGCAACCTGTCCCGAACTCCATATCAACATAGCTGTCTTCGATAACAGGTATGGACCGGTTGATCAGGGGTACAAGCACCCTTTTGCCCTTGAGGTGTGAAAACCTGGTATCTGCAGGATTTACACAAAGGGCTGTATCTCCAAGAATTGTTTCAGGACGTGTAGTTGCAATGGTTACATAATTTTCTTCTCCATCAACTTTGTATTTCAGGTAATACAATTTTGACTGGACCTCCTTGTAAATTACTTCTTCATCAGACAAGGCTGTTTTGGCAGCAGGGTCCCAATTGACCATCCTGACGCCTCTGTAAATTAGGTTTTTATTATACAAGTCAATAAAGACTTTGATTACTGATTCACTCCGTGGTTCATCCATGGTAAAGGCTGTACGCTCCCAATCGCACGATGCTCCCAGTTTTTTAAGCTGCTCCAGTATGATTCCTCCATGTTTATGGGTCCATTCCCAAGCATGATTAACAAATTCCTCACGTGTCAGATCATACTTCCCGATTCCTTCCGCCCGAAGTTTATTCACTACTTTGGCTTCGGTTGCAATGGAAGCGTGGTCGGTACCTGGCACCCAGCAGGCATTTTTTCCGGTCATGCGTGCCCGCCTTACAAGGATATCCTGAATGGTATTGTTAAGCATATGCCCCATGTGCAGCACCCCGGTAACATTGGGCGGAGGAATGACAATGGTATATGGTTCACGGCTGTCTGGCTCCGAGTGGAAAAAGTTCTGCTCCATCCAGTATCTGTACCATTTCTCTTCTACATCTGCAGGGTTATATTTGCTTGGAATCTCCATAGTCTTGAATTCGTAAAATTTGAGGCACAAATGTACAAGTAAAAGTTTAAAAATTAATGTGCTGACCAGAAAGTGCAACGCAGGGTTTAACATTCAGGTACAGATTGAGTATTCAACAAAAAAGGCACCCCCTTTTGGAAGCGCCTTCAGCTTAAATCATTAAATAATTAATCCCATACAACATCGGTGGAAGCAAGAGATATAAATTGAATATTGTACTCCTGATCAGTGGCAGTACTGGTTGATTCATACAATAAAGCCAAAACCTCCACTTTGTATGTTTTTCCTGTTTCTGCTGTCACTCCGGGAGACCAACCCTGATCAGCCATACCAAATGAATAACTTGTAGATGTTTTTGCCACCTTTGGCCCCATGAATATCAGTTTGTTGCTTTCGTTATACATCCGGACAAGATATGCATCAGCATCCTCTACAGGCTCCCATTCAACTTTAAGTTTATTATTTACAAATTGAGTGGTATCTATAACCAAAGGATCCAGTTCATCGCTCTCAAGCTTATCAACTACCGTAATTTCTGCCTCACCGGCTTGTGTGCTTTTTACTGTAAATTTATAGTCACCCTGTGCCGGTTTCATCAGTACATAATCCTCTTCTTCGGGGAAGAGACTGAAAACACGGCTGGTAGAATTATCACCTTCCAGTGTCCATGATGTATCACCAGGTCCTTCAACAGTAACTGTCTGCATTTCCTTATTACCTAAAACCCAGAATACAACACCATATTTTTCTACTCCATCCTGAACCTGCTTTTGTACAAATACATCTGGCATTACTGTCAGTGCAGGTGGTTCCGGGTCATCGATACATGAAGTGAAAATGACAGCACCTGTTAAAAATCCTGCTGCTAACTTTAAAATTGATTTTCCGTTTCTCATTGTTTAAATTTTTAAAAACATTATAACTTATCTGATTCCTGTCATCTGTCAAAGGTTGCGCATGGTTAAAATATTTTCTACATAATCAGAACGTAATAAATGTAGAATGATTACACATCTGTGTGATTTTCAGGGTATATCTTTTTCATTCTGTAAATTAATTTGTGATTTCATTGATTTGAATATCAGGAGGATGTATCTAAATTAGTATCGATTGCATCCAAACTTTTTTTTTGGAAAGGTTTTAGCATCCTTGTTTACCGGACAAATTTCAAATCAAAAAATTGTATTATGGAAAAATTAGTAAAAATTATCGAGGTGATTTCTGTTTCTGAACAGGATTTTACGGATGCAGTAAGAAAAGCAGTGCAGGAAGCTTCAAAAACTGTTAAGAACATTAAGTCGGTTTATGTAAAAGAAATGAAGGCAAAGGTCGAAAACAACCAGATTGTGACCTATGCCGTAAATTGCAAAATTTCATTTGAAGTAGACAGGTAACCGTGCCCTTCAGGCGCTGTGGGTAAAACTATTTTACTTTACTACAACTGCCTGAAGGTTACAGTGAAGACTAACTGTGGCGACTGCTTTTAACGGCAGTCAATCATTTCCGGTGGTGCAATGGGCGGTATTCCAGAGCCAGAATCACCTCCGGCATCATTTTTTAACCCTCATTCAAATGCCTGTTCATAACAAGGAAATCATTGACATGCTGAATGAGCTGGCTGATATGCTCGACATCAAGGGTGAAAGCCAGTTCAGGGTCAGGGCTTACCGGAGTGCCGCCCGTGCTATCTCAGGCAATACATGGAATTTAGCCGGTATGGTTGAAAAAGGGGAGGATTTGTCTTCACTTCCCGGAATCGGGAAAAGCATGAGCGATAAAATCAGGGAAATCGTTCAGACGGGGCAGTTAAAACAGTTAAATGAGCTTCGTGAGGAAATACCTCCTTCGCTTGTAGAAATTACCCGTTTGGAACAGGTTGGGCCCCAACGGACACGGATTCTTCAGGAAGAACTGAACGTCAGGTCCATCGGAGACCTTGAAAAAGCAGTTGAGTCGGGTGAACTTGAAAAGGTAAAGGGATTCGGAAAAAAAACTGCTGATCACATCAGGAAGGAACTTAAGAACTACACACAAAGGAATGGCGCACTCCGGATCAGGCGGACGGAAGCCAACCTTCTCATTGCCCCTCTTATTGAATACCTCAGTGATAAAATGGATAAACTTACCATTGGCGGCAGCTTCCGCCGCAGGAAAGAAACTGTTGGCGATATCGATCTGGTGGCTGTAAGCACTGACCCTGAAAAGGCCATGCATTTTTTCACAGGCTACGATGAAACAGACAGAATCCTCGTTCAAGGCGATACCCGTTCGTCAATCCTGCTAAGGACCGGTTTGCAGGTTGACCTGCGCATTGTTGATGAGGCTTCGTTTGGTGCTGCCCTTCTTTATTTTACCGGTTCAAAAGATCATACCATTGCCCTCCGTAGGATCGCTCAGGCAAAAGAACTGAAGCTAAATGAGTATGGTGTTTACAATAATGACAAAATCATTGCTTCTGCAACAGAGAAGGAAATTTATGAAGCTCTGGGACTCCGTTACATCGAACCGGAAATCAGGGAAAACAGCGGAGAAATTGAAGCTGCTATGGAGAACCGTCTTCCTTCGCTTGTGGAACTGAAAGATATCAAAGGCGACCTGCATGCTCATACCAATGAAACAGATGGCAGGAATACATTGCGCGAAATGGCGGAAGCGGCACAGGCAAAAGGCTATCAGTACCTGGCTATCACCGACCATTCAAAGAAAGTATCAATGGCAAAAGGCCTCGATGAAAAGCGGCTGGCTAAACAAATAGCGGAAATCGATAAACTCAATTCACAACTCAGTAGTATAAAAATTCTGAAAGCCATTGAGGTGGATATTCTGGAAAATGGCACCCTTGATCTGCCTGATGAAATCCTTGGTGAACTCGACCTTGTGGTATGTTCGGTCCACTATCACCGCAAGCTTTCCCGGAAGCTTCAAACACAAAGGATTATCCGTGCATTAAACAATCCGTATGTTAACATCCTCGCTCATCCTACAGGCCGTATGATTGGAATCAGGGATGAACTGGATTTCGATATGGAAGCGGTAATGAAGGTAGCCTCTGAAAACGGATGTTTTCTCGAGATCAACTGCAATCCCGACAGGCTCGACCTGAACGACAGGTATGCGCGGATGGCAAAGGAAGCCGGTTTAAAACTTTCAATATCAACTGATGCCCATGCTGTGGGGAGCTTTGAATACATGGAATACGGAATTGCCCAGGCACGGCGTGGATGGCTTGAAAAGGATGATGTGCTGAATTCCCGCTCCTGGCCTGAACTGAAAAAGCTGCTTAAACGGTAAAAACGAAAATGATGGTTTTGGTTGCCGCATAAATTTACAGGGAGGTGAAATGGTTATAGTAGTTTTTGGAATGCCGGGTACCGGCAAAACTTTTTTCTCAGAAAAAATGGCTGAAAAAACAGGCGCAGTGCACCTGAACACCGAAATCATCCGCATAAAAATGGGGAAGAAAAGTGTTTATGATGAACAGGTAAAGAACACGATATATGCTAATATGCTGGATCAAACAGCAGATTATCTTGCCAACGGACGTGATGTAATTATGGATGACACTTTCCTCCTGCAGGAGCAGCGGATGCAAATTAAGGAAATAGTTCAAAATAAGGGACATGATATTCATTTTATCGAGATATTTGCCAATGAAAAAGTGGTGGAGGAAAGACTTAAGAAAAACAGAAAGTTCAGTGAAGCCGACCTCGAACTTTACCGGAACCTAAAGCTGGAATATGAACCCTTTTCCGGGGAAAAACTGGAGTTATGGTCCGACAGGGAAAATGTGGAGATGATGCTGAAGAAAGCTGAAGAATTTATTTATGCATAAAGAACCGGAGTTGAATATAATGATAATCACTGAGTGCCATGCCTGAATTGCCCGACATAGAAATGTTCCGTCGCGAAGCTGAAAAGTGCAGTGGTGCCACTTTCACTATGATTGATATTGCCGATAAGAAGTTTGTAAAGATCACCGGAAAGACTTTCAAAGAGAAACTTCAGGGAAAGGTGCTTAAGGAGGTGGTGCGTCATGGTAAATATCTCTTTCTTCAGGTAGATAATGATGCCGCAGTAGCCATTCATTTCGGCATGACGGGTACTGTAAAATGTCTTCATGAAAACGAGAAGCCACCACCTTATACCAAATGCACTTTGAGTTTCGGTAACCATAAAAAACTGCACTGTACCAGTAAACGAAAATTGGGAAAAATTGAACTTGCCGCAGGAATCGAATCCTATCTGGCCCAACAATATGCAGGTCCCGATGCTTTGGAGATTAAACAAGATGAATTTGTTTCGATATTCAAAGACAAGCTTATACAGGCAAAACCTGCACTCACCGATCAGTCGCTCATATCAGGAATAGGAAATGTTTATGCCGATGAAATTCTGTTTCAGGCAGGTATCCATCCCAGGATAAAAATTGGCGATTTGAAGGAGGATGAACTTATTAACGTTTATAAAGTTATGCATCACGTTTTGAAAACAGCAGTGGCAGCTGATGCCGATATTTCAAAACTTCCGGACGACTATTTGTTGCCTCACCGGAAGCAGGATGAAAAATGCCCCCGTTGCAAGGGATTGCTCGAAACAATAAAGATTTCCGGCAGAACTACTGTCTTCTGCCCGTCGTGCCAAAAATTGTAAATAATTTTTTGTTGATAAATCATTTTTAATGACCAGCAGTTCCTCGTGATATCAAAATTTTTTATTCCATTGTTACGGGCCTGGGTGCCATCATGCTGAGTTGATTAAATTGTAGAACCGTTACACGTAAATGTAGAATTACGGCACGCGCTTGTCATTCAAGTTGCGACCTGATGTATTTTGCATTTTCAACTGCCCATGCATTGTTATCATTGTTGAAATAGATGTACAATTCACCTGTCAACTGCAATTTTTTAAGTTTTTGCACCCAATCATCCAGTTCATTTTCCTTATAATGATAGTTATACCAGGCAGTCTTGCCGTGAAACCGGAGGTATCCGGTTGAGGAGGTAGCTGTCACTTCCTCAGGTAATGGCTTTGGTGCTGAGAGCATGCAATAACCGATGCCATGTTCGCTTAGAACATCATGGGTCTCCTTAACAAACCACGACAGGTTCCTGAATTCAATAAAATGCGGGATTTTACTGTCGAGAAGCCGGCAGAAATTGTCCAGCTTTTCGATATCGATCCCCTGGTTACCCGGCAGCTGCCACAGGATGCAGCCTAATTTTTCCTCCAGTTTGCTGACGGTGGCTATAAACGAATGGAAACTTTCCCTGAAATCATCGTCCGTGATCAGTTTTTTCTGATGGGTCAAAAAACGGTTTGCCTTGATTGTAAATTTAAAATCTGCCGGAGTTTTGATTTTCCAGTCGAGAAGGGTTTTTTCTTCAGGCATTTTGTAAAAAGTATTATTTATTTCAACCGTGTTAAAGTGTTCAGCATAATACTCCAGCCACTTGTTTTTTGGCAGCTGCTCCGGGTAAAATTTCTTAATCCAGTGACGGTAGTGAAAACCGCTGCATCCGATGAACAGTTTCATGATACTTTTATTTCTTTACTGCCGCTCCTGCCAATACAATGCCAGCAATTACTTTTGTGCAAAATCCCTAAAAAGGTGAAGTGACCGGGAGTCGGACTCTCCAGGTCCGACATTTACAACAGTAAGCTTATTGTCTGGATCAAAGCTAACATAGTGTTGCTTCAAGAATCTTTGACTTGGAAAGTCAAAGTCCCGGGGGCCTGCAGCACAATCGAGGCAAACTGCTGAGAGAGTACGTTAAGTTAAAAACGGGCTTCTCAATAACCAGTCATCACTGAATAAATATAGTTATAGCATAAAAGGAAATCCCTAAAAAGGTGCAGCGACCGGGAGTCGGACTCTCCAGGCCCGACATTTACAACAGAAAATAAATTAACTGAACCTCATCCATTGATCAGTAAACCCCCATAATCTTTGACCTGGAGTGTCAAAGTCCCGCAAGCCTGTTTTCCAATTATGATACTTGTATCCAAAGGTCTTAAGTCTTGGGTCTTGCCGTCTTGATACTTGTGTCTAACTGTCTTGTGTCTTGTTTTTACACAGTGCACCCGTGCAACATTTCACCCCATAATCATCCCGATAATAGTGGCCGACATGAGCGAAGCCAGTGTTCCCCCCATAAGTGCAGGAACCCCATACCTTGAAAGCAGTACCCTTTTTCCCGGTGCCAGCGCACCAATGCCCCCGATCTGGATTCCAATAGATGAAAAGTTTGCAAATCCGCTTAGAATATATGTAGCCATAATCACTGACTTGGGGTTGGAAAATACCTGTGTTGCCTTCAATTCGGCAAGTGAGATATACCCGATGAATTCTGTCAGGATGAGCTTTTCGCCCAGCAGGCGCCCCACCACTACAATGTCGGGCGTGTCAACACCAATGAGCCACATCAGCGGAGCAAAGGTATAGCCAAGGATAAACTGCAGCGATAATCCATCGTACTTGCCACCGGTGCCTGAAACGATCAACTCATTCAGGTTTGTCCATTGCCCTGCTTTCCCAATGATAAAATTGAACATGGCGATAAAGGCAATAAAAGTCAGCAACATGGCTGCCACGTTTACAGCAAGCCTCACTCCTTCGCTTGTACCATTTGTAATGGCGTCCAAAACGTTGCTGCCGATCTTGTCGCGGCTCACTTCAATCTGCCTGTCGATGGCTTCTGTTGGCGGGACAAGCATTTTTGAAAAAACAATGGCTGCCGGTGCCGCCATGATGGATGCGGCCAGAAGGTGCTTTGCAAATTCGAGCCTCAGAACAGGGTCGTTGCCACCCAGCAACGCAATATATGCTGCCAATACACCTCCTGCCATGGTGGCCATGCCACCCGTCATAACAAGAAGGATTTCCGACTTGCTCATCTTTTCCAGGTAAGCCTTTATCATCAGGGGTGACTCTGTCTGGCCAAGAAAAATATTCCCTGCAACCGACAATGCTTCAGCTCCTGAAATCCTGAGTGCCCGTGTGAAAAGCCATGCAAGTCCCCACACAACTTTCTGAATAATGCCCCAGTAAAACAGCAGGCTGGTCAAGGCTGAAAAAAAGATAATCGTTGGAAGTACCTGGAACAGGAAAATAAATCCATAGGACCCTGCATCCATCAGGTCGCCCAGCAAAAATTCGCTCCCTGCTTTTGTGAAATCGAGAATCTTGACAAATATGTGCCCGAAAAATTCGAACATCTGCCTTATAAAAGGTATATATAATACCCCTATGGCAAGAAGTACCTGAATCGACAGTCCGATGGCTACCGTTCTCCAGGGAATGTTTTTACGGTCGCGGCTCAGCAGAAAACCTGCAGCAACCAAAACTGCCATCCCCAGCAACCCCCTGAAAATGGTAGTTATTGAAAAAGGTTTTTCCCGTTCCTTCGACAGAAGAATTACCGACCTGTCGGTGGTGTTGCTTTGAACAGATACAGAATCATGGCGTGGTTGGAGAGGTTCAGTTGTTTGTGCAGCAACAGGCTGTAAAAAGAAAATGCCGGCACAAATGACCAGCATGAAAAATAATTTTTTCATTTAAACGGTTTAGTTTTTTTTCCGGTTGTTAATTTCATCCCGAATAATAGAGGCTTTCTCGTAATCTTCATTATGAATTGCTTCTGAAAGTATTTCATCAAGCTCCTGTAATGAATAGTGTGCAAAAGGTGATGATTGTGATGCCTCCGGTTTTCTTTTTGTTGTGGATTTAGGTTGTTTTGGCTCTTCCGATTCGAGCACTATACCTGCCTTTGAAAGTATGTCTTCTGATGTATAAATGGGGCACCTGAACCTCAGGGCCAGAGCTACTGCATCGGATGTCCGTGAATCAATTTTAACTTCCCTGCCATCAAGTTCACACAACAGTTCTGAGTAAAAAATGCCTTCCTCAAGCTTGTGGATTACCACCTCAAGCAGCACAATATTAAATGCAACGGCAATATTTTTTATTAAATCATGGGTCAGCGGCCGGGGTGGTTTTAAACCTTCAAGCTGAATGGCTATAGCCTGTGCCTCTACCGGACCTATGATGATAGGTATACGGCGGTCACCCCCTTCTTCTGACAATACCAGTGCATAAGCTCCTGACTGTGTTTGGCTCACAGATAAACCCAGAATATTCAATCGTATTTTTTGCATTCCACTACTTTATCTGGTTTTTTTGTAGTTAACAAATATAAGAATGATTTTGATTTCTGTTGGTAAAAATTCCCATGAAATCAAATTCCTGCTGCCTGCTCATTTTTTATGGCCGCCATGTATATGGTTTTCTTACTGAATTAAAAATAGTTTGTTCAACATTTGTCAATGTATTAAAAATAACTACTTTTGCAGTCCTAAAAAATTGAACCGTTCAGGCCCGATAAGAGGAAGCCGCGATGGAATCCCGCCTGCCGGTGTTATATAAAAAATAGAATTTATGTACGCGATTGTAGAAATTGCAGGGCAGCAGTTCAGGGTGGAAAAGGACAAAAAAATGTATGTTCATCTGCTCGATGCCCAGGAAGGTGACTCAGTTGATTTTGGCAGGGTATTGCTTATTGGAAACGACAGTGATATCACGATCGGAACTCCTGCCTTAAAAGGTGCTAAAGTGACAGCCAAAGTGCTGGAACATGTGAAAGGTGACAAGGTGCTGGTGTTTAAAAAGAAACGCAGAAAAGGCTACAGGAAATTAAATGGCCACCGTCAGCAGTTCACCCGTATTCAAATTGAAAACATTGTAGGATAACTAAAAAATATTTACCATGGCTCATAAGAAAGGTGTAGGTAGTTCGAAAAACGGACGCGAATCGGAAAGCAAACGGCTTGGTGTAAAAATATACGGAGGACAGTTTGCAAAAGCTGGTAATATTTTAGTTCGCCAGCGTGGAACCCAGCACAACCCGGGTGAAAATGTAGGAATCGGTAAAGACCATACTCTTTTTGCACTTATCGACGGAACAGTGGTTTTCCAGAAAAAACGGAAAAACCGTTCATATGTATCTGTTGCTCCCATAGTTGATGCAGATGTGGCAGTGGCTGAAGCTCCTGCACAGGAAAAACAGGCTGAAAAGGCTGAAAAGGCAAAACCTAAGGCTGCTGAAGCTGAAACGGATACTGCTGAAGCCGACGATTTAAAAAAAATTGAAGGAATAGGCCCTAAACTTGAAGAAGTTTTTAACGCAGCAGGTATAAACACATATTCCGACCTGGCCTCTGCTTCGGTTGATCAGCTGAATAAAATTCTTGAAGAAGCGGGCAGCCGCTATGCATCAAAAGATCCTGCCCCGTGGATTGAGCAGGCAAAGGAACTTGCAGGCAAGTAATTAGGTAAGATACAACACTAACCTGTATATAATACGAAGGAATCTCCTGCCGGAAACAGCAGGGGATTTTTTTTTGTTGATGATTTTAATTCACGCATTGCCGTTTCATTTATTAAATTTGCAGCTTCATCTAAAAAGAATACCATGCTCAACCTGAAGTTCATACAGGACCACCCCGAAGTAGTTGTTGAAAAGCTGAAGAAGAAGAATTTCGATGCTTCTGAAATTGTTGCCAGCATTACCGGACTGTACCGGAGAAAAAACGAAGCTCAGCAAAAAGCCGATCAGGCCCGTGCCGAAATGAACCGCATTTCAAAAGAAATCGGGATCCTGTTCCGCGAAGGCAAGAAAGAAGAAGCTGATGCTGCCAGGCAGCAGACGGCCGACTTAAAGGAGAGCATGAAACAGTTCGATGTTGAATTTGCTGAAATAGAAAAAAAAGTTTCTGAACTGCAGATAATGCTGCCCAACCTGCCGCACGATTCTGTACCACAGGGCAAAGGTGCTGCCGATAACCAGATTGTAAAATCGTGGGGCTCCAAACCTGAACTTGGAGAAAATGCTATCCCTCACTGGGAACTTGCACTGAAATACAAGCTCATCGACTTTGAACTGGGAGTGAAAATTACAGGTGCAGGTTTCCCTGTATACCGTGGTAAGGGTGCCCGTTTGCAGCGTGCACTCATAAACTTTTTCCTCGACGAAAACCGCAATGCAGGTTATGAAGAAATACAGCCTCCGCTGGTGGTAAACGAAGATTCAGGTTTTGGAACAGGACAGCTGCCCGACAAGGAAGGACAGATGTACCATGCCCCTGCCGATAACCTTTACCTTATTCCTACTGCCGAGGTCCCTGTAACCAACATCTATCGCGATGTGATCCTCGATGCAGCCGAACTTCCTCTGAAAAATACGGCCTACAGTGCCTGCTTCCGCCGTGAAGCCGGCTCCTATGGCAAGGATGTACGCGGACTGAACCGCCTGCACCAGTTCGATAAAGTGGAGATTGTACAAATTGCCCATCCCTCCCAATCATACGAAATACTCGAAGGAATGGTGGCCCATGTGGCCAGCCTGGTTGAAAAGCTTGAACTGCCTTACCGGATCCTGAAACTATGTGGTGGCGACATGAGTTTTACATCCGCACTCACATACGACTTCGAAGTATGGTCGGCTGCACAGCAAATGTGGCTCGAGGTAAGCTCGGTTTCAAACTTCGAATCGTTTCAGGCGAACCGGCTGATGCTCCGCTACCGTGATGAAAATTCCAAAAAACCGCAGCCGGCACATACTCTTAACGGCAGTGCACTCGCCCTTCCGCGAATCGTGGCTGCCCTGCTTGAGAACAATCAGACTCCGGAAGGAATAAGGATCCCGGCAGCACTTGTGCCATATACCGGGTTTGAGGTGATTTGATAAAGTGCCTGTTAAAAATGAAATTTTCGATTTAAAGCAGTTGGACCAAGAAAAACCAGTCACTAAGTTGAATTAGTTTCAGCTCTGGAAGAGCGGGATCAATAGTACAGGGTACAGCCCTGTGTAGGCAGAGGCAATTGAAATCATCTTTTAAAGCCCCGCAGTGGGCGCAATCATTTTATCTTTCTATATCGGAGAATAATCTTTAAAATTTAATGATCACGCACCGTTGGTGCTATAGAAATATTCGCACCACAATTCTTTTCCCGGTGCTTCACACCGGGCTGGTGATTGTGCACCTTTGGTGCTAAGAAATGGAAGAGTCATTTCAGATTTTAAAAATCCGTGCATATTGTTCATGATTACCTGACTGTTCCGTCAAGGGTTCAAGACCAGGTCAACACCTGTGTTTATTCGTAAATAATTGAATTTACCCTAGACCTGGTATAGGGATGGTATAGGGAAGAAACAGTGAGAACAGGAATTAATATTTCAGAGGTTCTGAGTATAAAATACATTCTGGAGAAATATTATGAATTTGTTTGTTTGGTGAAAATCGGGGATGGATTGATAAGTTACCTTATAAATATCAGCAGGATTACCTGGAATGTGATTAATCCCACCAATGCAATTGCCACCGCCTTCAGGATATGAAATTTATTGGCAATTTTTAATCCGATAGCAAACAATGCCGTGAACCAGAAGAAGTAGATGGTGTATAACGTTAACAGCATATACCTCCAGAAGGTTGGCTCATTCAGTAACCGCTCATATTCCTTCATGTCTATGACACCTGCAACACTTAGAACAGCATCGGTAAGATCGTGCAGCAGGGAGCTCCATGTAGCCACACCTATTCCAAAACCTATAATTACAAGGATGTTGTCAAAATCAGCATTTTTATAAAGAAGCCGTGAAATAAGGTAAACAGTGGCAGAAGCTCCGATCCAGCTTAAGTAATAACCGGGGAATGCAAGAAAAATATCATATTTGAAATACTGTTCTATGGGAAGGGCCAGCCATGGTTTGAATGTCGAAGGGGAGCCTCCTGCCAGGTAAGCCATAATATAAAAAGCAGTATATCCCATTGAGGGAAATAGAAAGGCATAAAATGCATACTGTAATTTATTGCTGTTTTCGAACAGCAGGGTGAAAGTGGAACGGGGCTTGATAAACATGTTGAGGTAAAGGCTCCTGAAGTTCATAAGTACGATAATTTTTCGCAGATTAAAATTACAAAATTTAGTCATTTGGTGAATCTCAAACCTGAAAGGATTTCAAAACCTGTCAGGTTTAAACATACACCTTTCTCTTTTTCCCCAATTATCCCTATTTTTGCGTATAGCATTGATTTAAATAATGGTTCAGTATACAGGTAACAGGCTGGTGCAGACAATCTCACGGCAGGCTGAGAAAGCAGTTTATTTTTGTACGGCTGAAAATATTTCAGCCAATCAGAAGGTGCATGAACTAAGGCGATCTTTTAAACGGCTGAGGGCTTTGCTGCGTTTTTTTAACGAAATACCTGGGAGTCCGGCCGGCAATCTCCACGATGATATACGGAATTTTGGGAAACTGCTGGCGCCTATCAGGGAGTCGGCAGTAAATGCAGAATTGTTTGAAAAGGAAATTGCTGCAAATACCCTTCTGCCGGAAAAGAAAGTAAAAAATGCAAAGGAGCTTCTGGCAGATAAAAACAGGGTGCTTCTTGAAAAGGGGTTCAGGGACAATAATCTGAATAATACAATCCGTACCTTTTTTGATGGTTTTGGACAACTGCTTACTGCGGGCAATCATGAACTTCCTTCCAAACTTCATTTATTTAAGGTAGCCTGCCTGACCTACAATACAAGCTTCCTGTATTACACGCAGATGCCACCTGAACCTGAAGCGGATGAGTGGCATGAACTGCGTAAAAAGCTTAAGCGACTCTGGTACCAGCTCGATTTTATCAGGTTTTTGCATCCACGGTATTTCAAGCTTAAAACCGACCAGCTGAACAAGATTACCGATCAGCTGGGCGATGATCATGATTTGCATGTTTTTGCTGAAGACCTGCTGGCAGGGGAATATGGTTTTGATGAGGAAGAGCTGCGTATTATGAAGAACCAGGTTGAAAACCTGCGCGAACTTAACCGGTTGAAACTTCAGCCCCGTTTAAAGCAGTTTTTCACTGCCCCTCCTCAGGAGTTTGAACAGAAACTCGAACGGTTTTTTAAGCTGTAAAGCTTAAAGCTACAAGCTTCAAGCCACAAGCCACAAGCCTCACTTGCAGCTTGCAGCTAGTATCTTGAAGCTCTTACTATCTTGAGGCTCTCTTTAAGATGAGCCTGTTAACCATAAAATTTCCGATTGCAAGTAAAGCCAAAGTTACCATTAAAAACAGGTCCATCCTGATGGTTCCGATGTTTTCAGGAACCAGTTTAGCCAGTGAGAGAATAAACACAACAAGGGCAATTCCGGTGATTATGATCATAAACCAGCCCTGTGGCCGGTCGGACAGGATGGCAAGAATAATCAGCGGACCCATCATGGCGGTGCCGGCAAAACTTACACGTGCCAGTAATACAAGCTGATCGGAGGTGAACAGGGAGAAGATAAGGGCTGCCGCGGCAAAAACTATGATGGCAATGCGCACGGGCAGAAGTGACTTGTTTGCTTTTGGATTTAGCAGTCCGCGCAGTTCATTGCCCATTGCAAATAACTGTGAATCGGAAGTTGACATGGCTGCAGCAAGAAGGCCTATAATAGCCAATGCTGCAACAAAACCATGCTGGTCATACAGAAGAACCTGCCCGAGGAATTCTGGTACAGAAGCATCGGGGTATCTGATTGCGCCATAAAACCCAATGATGATGGTGGGGAAGATGACAAGTATGGCAAAGGTGCCAACGGCTACAGCCATCCTGTGCATTTTTTGGGTGCTTTTCATTATGATGAGCCTGGTCGATAATTGAGGCTGTGTCACAGGTATCATCAGGATCGACAGAAAGGAAGCAATTAAAAACTGTGCATTGAGCAGTCCTTTGGGCCCGGGAGTGCTCAGAAGTGCAGGATTGGCAGCTTCCACCGATGCAAACATCTGTGCCCATCCACCAAGGGAATTCAGGCAGGAGATTGCTATGATCCATACAACGATAAGCAGCATTGTACCCTGCAGGGTATCGGCAAAAATGATGGCTTTCAGTCCCCCGAGTTCGGAATACATCAGCATGATCACCACGATGAGGAGCGACCAGCCCCAGGCTGTCATTACCGTGGGAAAAGCTTGTTCCAGAAAGATGGCTACCCCCCTGATTTGTATGGCTACATAGGGAACAAGGAAAATAAACACTCCAAAGAAATAGATATATCCTGCCCAGTTGTTGCGGTAAGAGTTTTGAAGCAATGCCGACATGCCTGTAAACCCTTTGGCCGATACCTGTTTCCGGAGATGAAAGCCAAACCAGATGATCAAAAACACCATGGCGGCATCGGAAAGGGCAAGAAATATCCAGGCGCCAATTCCATGGGTGCGTGAGAAATCAGGCATTCCCATTAAAGTGAAGGTACTGAAAAGGGTCGCGGCAAAGGTCATGAATCCAAGAACAAGCCCGATGTTGGAGCCTGCCATCATGAAATCGTCATGCGACTTGATTTTTTGCCTTGAACGCCAGGAAAGCCAGAAAAGGATGGTTACATATACGGAACCGGTAATCAAAAGCCACTTCAGCATAGATTAGATTTTTAAAAATCCGAAGATAGCTTTTTATTCGTGACAGGCAAATACTGCAGCAAGGTTGTGCAGCTTCGTTTCAGTTACTTCATTTTTAAAAACTGCACCTCCTTGTTCGACAGGAACCTCCATTTGCCGCGCGACAGATTTTTCTTTGTAAGCCCGGCAAAAGTTACCCTGTCGAGTTTGCGGACTTTGTACCCCAGGTGTTCAAAAATGCGGCGGACAATACGGTTGCGGCCTGAATGGATTTCAATTCCTATCTCATTTTTTGAATTCTGGTCGATGTAACTGATGGCATCGGCGGCAATGGGGCCATCCTCGAGTTCAATGCCATCCGCAATCTGTACAAGGTGGTTTTTTATGAGCGGTTTGTCAAGGGTTACCTGGTATATCTTTTTGATCCTGTGGCTGGGGTGGGTGAGTTTATCGGAAAGCTCTCCGTCGTTGGTGAACAGCAGCACGCCTGTTGTTGATTTATCGAGCCTGCCCACCGGGTAGATCCTTTCATCACACGCATCCTGTACAAGTTCCATTACGGTTTGTTCGGCATGTGGATCTTCAGTGGTTGTAACATAATCCTTTGGCTTGTTCAGAAGCAGGTATACCTTCTTTTCAGCATTCAGCTTCCGTCCGTCGAAGCGGATGTCGTCGCTCATCTTGACCTTCACGCCCAGTTCGGTAACTACTTTGCCGTTAACGGTTACAGTGCCGGCTGCAATGAATTTATCGGCTTCGCGGCGCGAGCAGATGCCTGCATTGGCAATGAAACGGTTCAGCCGCATTTCTCCGCTGGCGGGTGATTTCTGGGTTATATTCCTGTATACGGGCACCTTTTTATTTGATACAGCCTCCGGTTTGCTTTTCAGCCGGATCACCTTTTTCTTTCCCGGCAGTGTACCCTCATTGCGGGTCATCCCGGCTCTTCCTTCTCTTTTTCCGGCAGTGCCCCTTTCAGTCCGGGAGCCCATACCTGACTTACCTGTCTTTGGTGCGACCCTGCTTTTTCCTTCACGTTTTCCCGATGGCGGCTTTGGCCGCTGCGAACGGCTGTTGTTTAAATTCCTGTTCATTTATAGAAATCATTATTTGGTACAAAGGTCGGAAAAATTAGCGAGGAAAAATGTTCCAGGGAAATATGAATAATAATCCCGGCAGATTTTTACCTGCCGGGATTACTAAAAACAGTTTTTACCTTTTCACCACCAGTTTCCCTGGCAACACTTCATCTTTGTATTTGACCCGCACCATATAGATCCCTTTAGTCCAGCCGGAGGTTTGTATTTTGGCGTTTTTGCCTTTCAGTTTGGTTTTTTTCTCTTTCAGCAATTGGGCAGGAGAGTATACTTCCAGTTCCCATTCAGCATTTTCGTCAAATTCAGTGTCCTCAGATGTTGTTTCAATCTTTAATTTTTTTTTACTTTAGCCTGACATTAATTTAACAGAAAACAAAAATGCAATCGCACGAAATTGATTACAAGATTATAGGTCATGATGTTCAGCTTGTTGAAGTGGAACTCGATCCGGGTGAAACAGTGATTGCCGAGGCAGGCACTATGCTTTACATGGATGACGGGATTGAATTTACTGCCCGGATGGGCGATGGGTCCAATGTAAATGCAGGGTTTTTTGATAAATTGTTGTCGGCAGGCTCAAGGATGATCACAGGTGAATCGTTGTTTTTAACACATTTCACCAACCAGGGGTGGGGGAAAAGGCATGTAGCCTTTGCAGCACCTTATCCAGGCACGATCATACCACTTAACCTTGCAGCTTTGGGAGGCAGGGTGATCGTACAGCGTGATGCCTTTTTATGTGCCGCACTGGGAACAAAAATTTCAATCACATTTAACCGCAGGCTGGGTGCAGGCTTCTTTGGAGGTGAAGGTTTCATCCTGCAGCAACTTCAGGGCGACGGTAACGCTTTTATTCATGCCGGAGGGACAGTCATTGAACGTCAGCTCAACAACGAGGTGTTAAAAGTGGATACAGGATGCATCGTGGGGTTTGAGCCGTCCATTGAGTACAGCATTCAGCAGGCAGGCAACCTGCGTTCGATGGTATTCGGAGGCGAGGGAATATTTTTAGCTACACTGCGCGGTACAGGTAAGATTTGGCTGCAGAGTATGCCCATCCGTAAACTGATCCGTGAACTTTCACCGGCCGGAGGCAATACCCGTAAGGAAGGAAGGTCAGGGTTACTGGACAGTTTGCTTGAAAGGTAAAAAGAATATGTAGATTAACCCTGACAGGGTTCTAAACCCTGTCAGGGTTAATCATTTCATCAGGGTGATGTTCATCTTTTTGAAGCACAATTGAAATATTCTTCTGCAGAAAGATGTTGTTCGCAATCGAAATCTTCTCGCGGTTTGAAGTTTTTATGTGCACAAAAAAGAAGGTGATATCATTGATGGTTCCTTCTATCACAAAATCCTTTTCTATAACTTTTATGTGATCGCCAATCTTGAGCGGATGGTTAAAAAACAGGATGAGCCCCGCTGTGATGTTCGACAGCAGTGACCACTGGGCAACAAATGCAATCCCCAGGACTGTCATTACCGATGTGATAAAAACTGCCATCTGGGATTGTTTCACCCCCCAGATACCGGCAATAAATACAATGGTGGTTATAAACAGCAACAGGTTTATGATCCGTATTGTAAGTTTACGCCGTTGAGAGGTGAACCTGAACTTTTTAAGAAAGCTTTTGATCACATTGCGGGTAAATAGTTGTGCTGCTACCAGTAAAAGCAGCACAATAATGGTTTGTATGATTTTAATTGTATTGATATCCATGAAATAACTAATTAGGAAGACGAGGCAAAGGTAATAAGAATAGCTTCAAGCTGCAAGACGCAAGCTGCTGCAAGGCGCAAGCTTCAGGCTTTAAGAATGGGCTGCAAGGTATTAGAAGTAATCATCAATTTGCGGGCATTCAGGCTTCTTCAGTTGATTTCATATTCCTAAAGGACCTTAATCATTTTTAATTTCAAACTTCAAACTCTTCATACTACTTTCAGCCCCGGCAAACTGATCCCTTTTAACTTCCTGTATAAATCCAGTGCAAACACATCGGTCATGCCTGATATGAAATCCACTGCCGACTGTATCTTATGGTACAGGCTGTCGCTTTGTGGCAGGTACTGGGCGGGAAGCAGCGACAGGACCTTTTTGTTGTAATGGTTATCTGGATTTACAGCTGCACCTACAAACTCTTCCAGCAATGTTCCAATAATTTTATAACCTGCAATCTCAATTTCAACCACTGAGCGGTGTGCATACACTTCCTTCCACGATACCTCCTTAACCAGTTGCATGGC
>JAEYNZ010000011.1 GCA_023412195.1 Bacteroidota bacterium | reverse complement strand
GTATATCAATATCACTTTCATCTCCCTGGTTATCTTTTGCCCATGAACCAAACAAAATGATTTTATTGACATTTAATCTGCTGAGTGAAGATATAATATTTTCTATGATATCATTTTTTGTCATATCCAAATATACTAATCAGGATTCAGAGACACAAGTGCCATTTTGAAGAATTTTCGAAGTTGAAAGCTTCAACTTAAAGTTACCTGTGGTTAGTTCGAGGGTTTAAGTGTTTAAGGAAACCACCTGCGGTGGTTAGGAGGAATTTTGAACCGCAAAGACGGAGAGGCGCAGAGGATGGATGTTTTCTTTTAACTTTTTGGCATACCTACGGCAGGCAGGTGCATTGGTGGTAAAAAAAAATTACCACCAAAACACAAAAAACCACAAAAGGCACCAAATGGAGAATGCCGTCGGTTAAAACCAACGGAAATTTTTACTCTTGCATGAAATCTAAATTTCATTTGGTATCTATCCGGCCTTCTGCAAAAGACTGTTGCTTCGAAACATTGCCGTTGGCTTCAGCCAATGGGCCCGGAACTCGCTAGAAACTATACTTCACCACCACCAGCAACTCTTCCAGCTGATCCCTGGCGGCCGGGGAGACGACTACCGGAAAGGCTGTACCCAGTTCAAGATCCGTGGCTGTGTGTTCCCCTTTGTTGAGCGCCAGCTCTTTGGTCCATGCAAGTTTGGTGTCAGCCCCATCCACAGTCAGCGTGAATTCTGCAGGGTTGCCTTCGACTTTGGCTATAAACATCACACTTACAATGGCCGTGCTTTCAAATTCCTGCACCATGTAAGGCAGTCCGGATTTGTGCAGGGTGAGGTCGACCGACCCGTTTCGTTTGAGCAGGTGCCATTCGTTCGGGAGGTCATGTTTTAAATTTAGGGCTGTATGCAACCCGGTTTCCTTTAATCCCTGCCTGATCGCATCCAGCTGGTCCCTGAGCGATGCATTGGCTGCATTTTTCAAAACTGACCCGCCTTCCCTTGCGGTGTAACGGAGGTGCAGAATGACATCGGAGATCGTATTGTAATCGAACAGCCTGACTTCCGTTGGCAGCTCCAGCCTCCAGCTGCTGATGGCCCCGGTGTTCTCGAAGGGCAGGTAGCGTTCATCCCTGAAGTTGAGTTCAAATACGCCGCTGTCGTTTTGGGCGTTGCTGGTGGCGATGGACTGAATTGAACCTATATTGTAGACAAACCGGTTGTCGCCCGCCACTATGTCTTCAGCATAATTTGCGGGGTCGTTCCCGTTTTTCCTGTACCTGTTGCTCACCAGCGAAAGCCGGGCACTGACGGATGTGTAGGGGCCTGCAACACAGGGCAGGCTGATGCCGGCCGATTTCAGCCGCCGGAAGTAATGCCCGGGGTGATCCATGTCGTACAGGGCTTCAGGAACTTCAAAATCGCAGATACCTGTGGAACGGAGCCTGATCAGTGCCAGCGGATCGAGTTGTGACAGTGAAACATGTTTGGTGATTTCATATTCACGCTTGTTTTTATCGATGTAGCCTGTCTCCATGCGCTTGATGTCGTGGATGAGGTGGTCGGCCGACTGCAACCCTTTTTTCATGCTGTCCCAGTAGCCATAACTGATGAAGGAATCATCGCTGCCCAGTTCGAACCGGTAACACCGTTCAGCTTTCTTTGCAAAATCGTGTGCCAGCTGGTACGACCTGAAATAAACTGCACTGATCTGCCCGGCCATCCAGTCGTAGAGTTCCTTGTTTGTAAATTTCGACCGCATGAATTCATCGGTTTTGTTTGCATTTTCAATCTGCAGCTCATGGTTTTTCAGGTCGGTTTCTGCAATTTCCCGACGGATCTCAGCCGCGGTGATCTGCTTGTCGATGGAAGCCAGTTCCTTTGTTGCAAGGCGTTCCTGTAGTTTCCAGTCGTCGTAGCGGCGGTCGTAGCCTCCGAGAATGGATGCCCGGTTGGCTTCGTACGACGCCATGGTACTGAATATTCTCAGGACATCGGCAGCGGACTTTGCTGCACCCAACAGGTTCAGTCCGCCCCATTGTACCACTACATGGGGACTGCCTCCAAACCCGGATGCACCCCCTACAAGGTCGGGCACAAGTGCAACGATTCCGGCGAGCGTGTCGGCAATCTGGGCGCCCATCTGGAATGTATGTGCTTCGCCCAGCTTATCGAGGTTTAACTGCTCCTTCGAAATAATTTTTTCGATGGATGCATAATATTTCTGTCTTTCTTCTGTCACTTTTTTTGTGCGGTTCAATATTTCAATCTGCTCTTTGGCTTCATTGATCTGCAGTTTCCTGATGTCCTTCACTGCGTTGAGCACCTTCAGTTCCAGTTCATTTCTCAGTAAAGAGAGTTCTTCCGCATCTGTTTTCTCCAGTGCCTGGAGCAGAGAGTTGCCAAGTCCCCTGACTTCCTGCGCCAGTTCGGTTGCCTTCTGGGAAAGCACATTAAACCTGTACCAGGGCGTGGGTGCATTCAGTCCGGCAATGACCGATGAAAGATCGAGGCCGGAAGCAGCAGCACGGACAAGCATTCCCGGATCGATGGGTGGTGCAAACAATGCCAGGCTTCTTTCAATGCCATCGATGTTCTGGCAGTTCCTGATTTTGAAGAGACGGTCTGCTACCCGGTCCCAGTATTCGAACATTTTTTCGTTGGCCGGGATGCAGAAGTAGAGCATGGAAAGGGTAACGGGCGGGGCAGGAAGTTCCGCGCCCCCTTCAGGAAGCACCGACAGGTTGGGAAGGATGTTTTCCAGTTCAACCAGGGCGTTGCCGAAATGATCGAGCCGTGCTTCAATCTGGTTGTAGGTTTCATAAGGTTGACTGACTGCAGAAGGTACGATGCGTGGTTTTGGGCCCAGCAATTTATCGGCAAGAATGTACATCTGTGTGGCCTGTGCAACAGATTCCATGGTATCCTGGCGGAACAGGTAGTCACCCCATTCGGTGAGGTTGTCGATGTATTTCATCAGCAGGGCTTTCTGGTAGGCAACCGGCCGGAAACGGGCAATGACATCGGGCCGGAAAGGCTTGTTCCTCCATTCATCCACAGCAAACTCCAGTTCCTTGATGTTTGGATTGGAAAGATTGGCTGTTTCGTACATCAGGGCATCGATGCGCTGGGCAATGTAATCGGTTTCCTGGTTCAGGTAGAAGGGTTTGGTTACCCAGTACTTCTGAACGCCGGTGCCGGGGAGTGCCCCTGTTGGATTAAACATATAATGAAACCACGAGAGGGCATCTTCAAACCGCTGGTTGCGGGTCAGGCTGGTAGCAATGTGCAGGGGAACCCTGAAAAACAGGTCCCAGTTGTAGGCACTGTAGCTACCGCCACTGCTGAAATCCACGTCTTCAATGGGATAGCTCCAGGTCCCGGTTCCGTCAGGGTTTTTAATCCATGTCAGAGGTACGACCTGGGGATCGGGATTGTAATAAGATTTAAAATCGAAACCGGTTTTCTGCAACTGGGTATCCCTTTTCATCAGGGCAGGGATACCGTCCCTGTAGAGGATGCTTCGCAGTTCACACACCAGCGGGTGGTACAGGTTCTTAAACTGCTCACCGTATTTCAGGGGTTCTTCGCTGATCAGCCCCTTCAGGAATTCATCCACCTGCGGGTCGCCGCTTACGCCAATCAGCAGGTTCAGGAATACATCCAGATCGGCATACCTGCTGAGTTCTTTTAATATGGTCTGGAAAGCGGGGTCGGTGAGGAGGGTGGACAGGGGACTGGAAGGGGTAGTACTGAGCAGGTGACTGAAAGTCACCAGCTCAGTTATCAGGTCAAATGCATTTGATGCCGTTCTTTTTTCAGAGTCATTCAAAGTAAAGGTTTCAACAAATTCTCCCTGATCCATTACTTTTTTATAAAAGCCGGGAATGACCACATATGCATGGCTGCTGTCTTCCTTGAACCATGGGAGCAGGGTGCCCTGCGGGATTTTCAGCTGCCACCGCCGGTCGTAAATGGCACTCGTACCACTGATTTTGGTAAACAGGAACTGCAGCAACAGGGAGATCAGGTCGATTGCCGTAAACTGGTGGGGCCAGGTGACCTTAAAAGTACCGGGGGTGGTGTTTAAGATTTTCAGGAAATCGAAGGATTTGAAAATTGTAATCCCGTTTTTAGCTTCCAGTTCATCGAACTGAAGTATATTTTGTTCGATGTACCTTTGGTTTAAGAGGGCAGTGTCTTTAAAGTGGGGCAAGAAGTCAAGATAAAGGCCCTTCTCACCAAAAACAGGCGACAAGTCGAGCAATTCGGGATAACCTTTGCAACCTGCGATGTTGAATGTCCCGCAGAGCATTTGTCTTTCCTTGATGTCCTTGAACAAACATACAACTTCACTGACCGGGAAGTTTTTGATTTTGGGCCATGCGAAGTACTTCAGATTGTAAATATCCCTTCTGAAATCATCCGGGTTATCGGACAGGCTGGTATATATGGCATCTTTTGAAACTTTTTTAGGTTGCCATTTTTTATTCGAATATTCACTTACCGCCAGCTGGATTTTCAATTTCTTGCGGGGTTCAGCCTGTACATTGGTTCCCGCGGTACTGGAAGGAATTTTTATTGTTGCCAGTTTTTCAGGTTCCTCACTGAAAACCGGCCAGGCCAGGTGCAGCCTGTTGTTTCGCCTGAATGCCAGCAAGTGGTCGCCGGTGATGTCCAGTTCAACCTTTTCCCACGGGCTCCAGTACCGTTCCTTTTCAAAACGCCTGTAATAGTAAATGGCCGGGTCGCCGCCCTTGGTCCGGGCAAATACGTGCATGTTCCGGGTGGGCACATCATACCATGTAGCCATCACTTCGAGGAAAGCAATGTTGTCCAGTTTCTCCAGGTATTTTTTAAGGGCTTCCTCTGCCGTATCATTTGTAAGCTCGTTTTGCTGGATTTCGTTGATGAATTCGGTGAGCAGCCAGGTTTTGTCGTCGGTTAAGGTGACATCGTACCAGTTTTCGGGATACAGGAACACTTTCCGGTTAGCTTCCCAGACCCTGTAGTTTTTCATCCATTTCCACTGGTTCCAGTTGGGATCTTTATCCACATCGGCAATGGCATCGGGCTCCAGTCCCATCAAACAGCGCTGGACAAAAAGCTGGATGCTGTTGTGGGCCTGCACGATCCTGGATGAAGGCATGCAGGCTTCCATTTCAACATCCACAAGAAAATACTCATACAGGTCATTTGAATCTTTTATGTTGGGATGGGTAGCCAGCAGGTAAGCCACCAGTGCATCGCGTTTTTGCGGTCGGATGGTGTCCATGATTTCCTTCAGGGTATCGAGCCAGGTGTCTTCATCGTAGCGTGCCTTTAAGGTAGCCCGCAGGTCACTGACCTCAGCTGATGTCAGTTCCATCTCAATGTAGGTTTTTACCTGGTCCACACCTGCTCCAAGTTTTCGTGTAAATTCCGCACACTCCAGCAACCGTTCCCAATTCCCGGTGTCTTTGTAATTTCCCGCATCAAAGGCAGGAAATAAATGCGCATCTATGGCGTCCAGGTCTCCCTTTTCGTGTCCCGTCAGCAGAGCCAGCCTGTACAGGAATTCATCCTTGCCGGCAGCGCCCGACAAAATCATGTCAGCAATGGAGTAAAAGCTGACCGGCTGTTCTGCATCCAACGGATTGGTCACCGGCGTAAACCGTTTTGCCAGGGAAATGATTTTCAGAAACTCAAGCCAATCTGAAATGTCAACAGGCGTATGTCCGGCTTCATAGGGAATCCCATCCGGTTCAAACCAGCCAAGGGAGGGATCCGCATTGTGCTCCAGGTGCCATTCAAGGGCGGTACCGGTTAATTTGAGCGCATTGAGCAGGGCAAACATTTTATGCAGTAATTTTATGGCTGCATACTGTTTGGGGAAGTTTGCCGGGGTGATGTCGTTGTCGAAGTCGTCCGATAATAAATCAGACAGCACATCGGTGCCGGGGGCCGGTTGTTTGAGTTTTGCATGTTTCAGAACGGTTTCAACAAGGGCCTGATCTGCTTTGAAACCGGTTGCAAGTGTTTGCTGCAGCAACAGGTTTTTTTGGGCTCTTACCTGGTACACGGAAATGGAATCCAGCAATGCCTTTATAAGGTTTTTTCCTGTTACCAAATCGTATGGGCCAGATGCGGCGGCAAGTTGTGCTTCGGCGGCTGCCAGATCAGCGTTGGCCGCAGCCAGTTCGGCCGGGGTTTGTGCATCCCTCACGGCCTTCTGTGCAGTTTTTACAGATTCCTGTGCAGTTTCGTAGTCTTCCACAGCCTGATCTTTCGCGGCGTCTGTCACTGCATGCAAGGCATCGATGGCTGCGTTGATGTCTGTTCTGCTGATGTCTTTACCGAAGGTTTCATCAATGAACGTTTTTGCTCCTGCATCATCTGTCACATCTGTCCAGTCGCGGCTGACAATTTTCAGGATTGTTTTTACAACATCTTCTGTGATTTCCTGTATGTTCCCCTGGTCATCCTCTTTTCCTTTAACCCCTGACAGCACATCCGTCAGGGTTTCCTTCTGCTCTTCAGCCGACAGGGAATCATCAGACTTTGATTTTTGTTCTTCCCTGATCTTTTCGTACCCGGACTTCAGCTTCCCGAGCAGTTCTTCAATTTTTTCATCTTTTATAACTCTGTTGTCCAGGTTGGGTGCTTCATGGCTGAGGATAAACCTGACATCTGCAGCTTTTAAGGGTGAACTTTTAAAATCCTCTGCCAGTTCAATAAATTCAAGGGTTTTGTCAGGGCCCGATGAAATGTCGATCCCACTCAGCTCCTGAAGGATTGCAAAGTCCTCTGCCTTTAGCTTAAGTTTTTTCATGAGGCCTGATGCAGCATACAGGAGGCTCAGGTTTGAAATTGTAAGTTTGTCGTCTGGGAGCAGAGGGGTCAGATATTCCAGGTCCTTTTGCTTCAGTTGCAGGGAAGTTGCAATATAACCGGCATAGGTACTCAGGGATTGCGATCCGTCGGCTTTTTCCGGCAGGAGGTTCTCATCAACAACCCCGTTTTTTGCCTTATTCAGAAATACCTGGTGATAGAGCGGTTTTGGACCCTCCTCCTGCAATATGGAATGAGGTATTTCACCATAATAGCCAATCAGTTCTTCTGTTTTGATTTTTGTCTTTTCTGAAATTTCCTTCAGCTGTGCAGCCTTTAACAGGGAATCATCCAGAATCCCGGCTCCCAGGTTGGGTTGAGAAATGATTTCATCGAGCACTTCGAACTTCCACCCGGTTTTCTTTTGCAGGCGCAGGAAACGATGGATGCGGTCCAGGGCATCAAGGTCGAGGTTGGCTATTTCTTTTTCTTCTGTGTCGCAGGTCAGGTCAAGGTGTTTGATGAAAAGGTTGTCATTTGGATCGATGAATTTCAATTTCAGCAGCAGATCCAGTTCCCTGTATGTAAGGCTTGTTTTGTCGAGGAAACGGTCAACCTGTTTCATGTAATCAACCACATCACCGGGAGCAGGCACATTCCAGTACTCCTGCTGGGCGGCATTGTCGTTGGGAGCCGGTGATTCCGCAATCAGTTTTCTTTCGGGTTCTGTCAGTCCCAGCCGTTCTGCTGCAATATGGACGTCGGATGGTGTGCCGCCTGACTGAAAAGCTTTCATAAGGCTGGCCCTGCTGACATCAAAACGTGAGAAGTATCCTTTTGCCTCAGTATGCTGCAGGTCGAACGGCAGGCTGAAGGCAAAACTTTTTTCTTTCAATTCCTGGTAAGCAGCCTGATTGACATATTCAGGGGCAGCATCCAGTTCTGAGGCTGAGGAAAGGGTTTGCCGAAGCCTGTAAATCCTGTAATCATTCCCTCCCAGGTCCATGATTTTACAGACAACCTGATCATCCCTCAGGTACCAGGGGGATGATATGCCCGTCAACGTTTCTGTTCCGAAAATCTTAGCCTTCGGTGTAACAGGAAGCCCTTCCGCCGTGAGGGCATCCCTGAGCGCATCTGTTACAACCCTCTCTTCCGGGGAGGGCTGGGTAAACAATGTGCTGTTAAAACCAATGCCTTCATCGGGAGCAACTGCCTCCTCCAGGATCTCACAAACCAGGTCGATATATCTGACAGGGGTATTGGCATTGGCACACCCGAGGTCGATGTCACCCAGCTCAGGCCTGCGCGAGAACAAAATGTCTTTGGCATTGTTGGCTACTACCATACGCTTTTCAAGGAACTGAAGGATTTCAACCAGGTAGGCAGCCGGACTGTAAACCGACCGGCAATGTTTGCACTCGCAGGTATCCACCAGTTTGAAAAGAGATTTGAGGTTGGGAAAATCCTTGCTGACGGCTTCCAGTTTTTTTGCCAGGGCTGTGGTTTCAAAGGAGGCAATCTCCATCACGCTCATGCTGTCCTGCAGGTCGCCCGCCATCAGCATGGCTGCAGTGTGCCTGACTTCTGCCCTGCGGTAGATTTCATGGGCTTCCTTTTCATCAATGCCTGCCTTTGGTGCTACCTCATGCACAAACCGGGTTTCGCCCAGGGAAACAATGCTTTGGGAGGAGTGTATGTTTTCATTCAGCAATCCCACCGTTTTGGAGTAGTTTGGTGCCAGTTTAAACACCCGCTGCACCGATTTCAGTTCTTCACCCAGGGCTTTTGCATCTTTTTCGGGAACTTTCTTTTCTTTGAGATACAAATCGACATTGTGCTTCAGCATGTCGAAATCATCATGCCTGTTGAAGAACGACACGATCAGCTCCTGGTTTTTAAGGACAGGTTTTTCTGCCCTTTCGAGCTGGGCAGCAAAAGCCACCGTGGGAAACTCCTTTTCCATTTTTCTAACAATGGCCGAGGCATACAGGCTGATGAGCTGCTTGTCTTTGACAGCCGGCCTTGTTTTCGTTATTTCTTCAACCCAGGCTGCCGTGTTCAGCCGGGCAAGTTTTCTGGCATCTTCCGGTTTTTTAATCCCACGTGCCTTTGCTACTTTGGGAATGATTGTATGGCCGAATCCCAACAGTCTGCCTGGATCGCTGTCGCCGGCATCTTTTTCTTTTTCCGTTGTATCGAAAAAGGAGGGATCGGTTACTTTGTCAAAAAAGCCTTTGAGGTCATTTTTATTTTCTTCAAACAATGTTTGTATTTCCGTCAGCTTACCGTCCTTCAGAAACTGTTCAACGGTCCGGATGGCTTTTTTGGGATGCTCATTTTTGTAATATTCTTCTGCCTTTTTCCTGTATTGCGATAACAGTTTCAGGTTGCGCCTGACGTTTTTTACTTCCCCGGGGGCAATAATCATTTCTTCGGCTGCAGCCTGTATGTCAGCTTCAATTTTATTTGGATCTGCCAGGGCGGCCTCATAGAGCAGGGTTTGGTCGTCGGTGCCGATGCCGATAGCCAGCCTTGCATTCAGGCTTCCTGTAGGATGGTGGTGCATTAAGGTATTTTTCCGGAACAAGGCATAAAAGAAGGCAGGATCTGTTTTTGACAGATTCTGTAAACGGTGGGCAACAACCAGGTATTCTATCCTTTCGGCAGGGACTTCCAGTTCTTTGGAAAGGAAAGTCACATCACGGTGCTCCTGGTTTTCCTGCAGGCTGGCAATGGCAACCCTGCCGGACAGGAAGGTAACTTCCTTTACAAGAAAATCAAATTCAATCAGCTCCTGAGGTAAATTCTGCCGGATGGTGACATTTATTTCCTCGCGGTCAGTGGCATTAAACCGCACCTCATCCATGGAAGACCTGAAGAGTTCTGTGTTTTTCTCCCTGGTGGAAACCCTTAGGGCTATATCAGCCGTTTTTCTCTCCCTGCCCTTTAGCTGGTCGTGTGCCCAGCGAAGTTCATAGCTGCCATCCCTGCCGGTATGTGTATCGGCCAGGGGGTGCCATTCGCGCAGATCCACATTGAAGATTTCCACTTTCAGGTTAGCCATGGGACGGCCCTGTGCATCGGAAACTTTACCGAAAACGGTATTTATTTGCTGTTGTTTGTCTGTTGCCGGCATGATGTTTTGTATTAAATTTTTCTATTACATTCTGGATTACGTATTTGAAGTAACAATAGCAAAGTACGTAAGCTGTGATTGTGCTTATCCGGGATTATCCAGGATTTTACAGGTTATTTTTTCCGCAATTGATTCATAACAACCATAATCGGAAATGTACATCATAAAGTGCTTATTCTCTTTCGAGAAATTTATTCCGGTATTAATTGCATTTTGTCTTGCTTCCTCTAATAAATCAGATTTATTCAGGGAAATAATTCGTTCAAAGGAATTTTCAATTTGAAATGGATTGCAACATGAGTCACTGGTGAATATAAATTTATATACGTCAAATATTTCAATCAAAAATTCCTTTTCAACCATGTTCTCATCATAATAATGATACTTAATTTGAATATTACTTTTATTATACGCAAAAGATACTTCAGACGAAATCTCTTCCGAAACAGATGGTAAGTCAAATTCAACATTTATCTCATTCATATATCTGTGATTTAATTTTATTTATTTTTTGGTTCCTGACCTCTTTACTGTAGGCGTTCCTGAAGATGTTAATTTATTTCTTTTTAATTGACCTGTTAGCCTGGCCTCAAAGTTGGGGTTTCCGGTTCTGTTGACACCTGCCCATTGAGACCTGGGGATTCCGGCTTGTGTTAGTGCCTGGGCCGATCTGGTATTTAAAATTAATGTATGGCCATCTCTGATTATATAATCTACTGGTACCATGCGAGGATGCATGATACCATTTTTTAATGCGTCCGAAACCTGATCTACTGTCATTCCTCTAAATCCGGCACCTGGTTCATTTGTAAAAGCATTTTTGTATGTTTTCTGTGCGAAATTGGCATCATCACCAATTGATCCGATAGTTGGCCGGCTTCCGGTGGAAGGTGAATATCTTAAGGATCTAATCCCTTTTGAAATTCCATAGCTTATGGCCAAGGCAGCAAAAAATTCTACAGCAGCTCCCAATCTGGAAACTGGCTGTTCTGTAAACATTTCTTTACCAGAACCCATTTGCCAACCTCTTTCTAATGCAAAATGAATAGGATTAACGTCACGAAAAAGTCGGTATATTCCTAATTGCAATGCTACTGTTGCAGGATGAGTTAATACGTAATGGGCTATAATTCTTCTGCGATTTTCAAAATTGGAATATCTTTCAAAGTCTGAACTTGTACTGCCAAACATTCTTTCAGCATCTTTTCTTTCTTCAGCGGTCAGATTTTTAGGATTTACAGGTGCTCTCATTTGTATAGCTCCCGGAACTGAACTATCTCTCATCGCATCAATATATCCCTGCTCCATTTCAGAGAGCGGATGTGCCCAATCCTGACGATTTTTCTTTGGAACATCAGCCCACCATTGAGCAACATCACCAGGTTTCTGAATGGTTGCAATTTGATAAACAACATCATTAGGATTAAAAATCACGTCACCGGCATCATATTGCTCATTAGGGTCAACACAACAGTGAGTATCTGGGTTACATTGAGTACCCTCTATGTCCGTATTTAATAATGGATTATCATTTGCATAACGATAAACATTCACCCCATCACCAATCCCATCCGGATCACTACTCAGCCACCTCCCCAGCCATGGCAGATAATACCTGGCGCTGTGATATTCCAGGCCGGTTTCTTCATCGCGCTCCATGCCTGTGTAGCGGTAGCGTTTGGCGGCCGATTTGATGTCCTTGTTGACTGCCTGGAAAGCAGTGGTGCCGTAAGGATGATATTCTTCGTAAGAAATTACCCGTGCAACAGCTGAACCATCCAGCTCCAGTGCCGCTGAACCCAGGTGGTTGTGCAGCTGGTACCTTGTAAGTTGCTTTTCTGTTCCGTCATCCACACCGTTGCGGGTTTCAATCATGACGAAGCGATGGCCTTCATCCATGAGGCTCAGGCTGGTTCTTTCCAGTCCTGCATGTGAGCCTGAATGTTTTTTGTAAAGTTCATAGCCTGCAACATAAATCCGTTCTTCCTTTTTGTTGGGCGTGCCTCCTGCGGCAGTCTGGTTTTCCGTTATTTTACGGATGCGCTGACCGCTGCCATCGTACTGGTACCAGGTGATGACAGGGATGTTGTCGCCGGTACAATGCTGCCGGGTCGTCATTGCGACTTCTTCCATGAAATTCCAGCTTATTTTTTCAAGGTGAGGCAATGCTTCCATAAACCCATGCTTTGCATGGTGGCTGTAATTTGTGTAGTTGGCAGGATTGCCGTTGTCACCAATAAAAGTCCGCTTTAACCTGTTATTTGTAGTTTCATATTCATAACCTCTCGTCCAGTTGCCCCCTGTTGCCAGGTGTTTCATCTCCATGATGTTGCCAACAGCATCATACTGGTAGCTTTGGGTGTAATTGCGCAGGGCCATCGGGTCGCCCGGGTTCAGGCCGTGCATATATGGCTTGTCGTTCCAGTTGTCACAGGCACCAAATTGCAGGGCTGCATTATTTTCCCTGCCAGTTGCTTCCACCAGACGATACAGGGCATCGTAGGTGTATGTACACAAGGATGATACTGCACTGTTTTTATAAAACTCAACCGGAGCAATTTTGTCCTCGATATGGGTAATGTTACCAACCGGGTCGAAGGTATAATGCCAGTCCTGCAGTGAGTTGTTATTTCCGCGTTTGCTTTCCAGCCGGTTCAGCCGGAAGGTCTCCCGGTCGTAATGGAAAATGGTGGTTACGTCATTTCCGTAAATGATTTTCTCCCGTTGCCCTTTTTCGTTGTAGTCAATGTCCCTGATGTATTCGACAGGATTTGCTGCCCCCGGATGCATAACCGTTTCGCTGTTCAGCAGACCTGCCTCGTTGTAAGCAGGAGTTATGATGCTTCCGTCGGGTGCAGTTTGTTTTGTGATTCTTCCCAAAGCATCTGTTTCTGTCTGAAATATAAAATCTTCTTCAAGGTCGGGAATCAGGTTTTTATCGACGTTGGTAAGGTTTGCTGCCGACCAGTTTACGACCTCCCTGTATTTGCTGAACAGCTTCCTTATAGTCGACAGGGGCTGACCCTTGAAGTCGTACCCGGGTGTTTCCAGCAGTCCCCCGGTATCGAATTGCCGGTAAACCTGTCCGCGCAGGTTCAGCTCCTTATCTGTTTTACCGTTCAAGCTGATGCCCTCGCCATAAATGACCTTGTCGAAAATGTGGTTTAAGGGGTCAGCTGTGCCATCGGGTTTTAAACGGTCGCCACCTGTTACCTTGCTTTCGGTGGGACGCTGGGCAATGTCATAAAAATACTGAAATTCATGGTCACGTTCATCCCAGGTGCGAAGCGGATTGCCCATGATATTGGGGAACGACCAGCGCTGCCCTGAATCCATGCTGTGCTGATATACGATGTTGCCCAGCATGTCATATTTATACTGCATCACCTCATTGTCCCTTGCATCGGTCACGGTGCGGAGGTTGCCTTCAACATCCAGTTCAACTTCTGTTTTGTACAGGATGGGGTTGTCTGATCCATCCCATCCATTGTGATCAAGTTGCAATACGGGCCTTCCCAGCGTGTCGAGGTGAAGTTGTGAAGGGGTGTTGTAATGGGCAGCAGCTTTTTCAGCAGCAATCTTTTGAAAATCACCTGCGGGCACTAGAATCCTTGATGCATACCATTCGCTGTCCTTTATGGTATCATTGGCATCATAGATTTTCTGCTTCCAGGAATCAAATTCTACCCGGGAAAATGTTTTATCAGGCATTTCAGTTTTAATCAGCCGGCCTGCAGCATCATAGTACATTATAGGCGTGACGCCTGTTTCCACCAGTTCTTTATGGTCTTCAAAATGCCAGGTTGCAGAAAAATAGGGTTCATATTGCCTGACTGCAGTTCCCTTGTTATTCCGGATGGTTCTTCCAGTGCCGGTCCACCGGAGCTGAGGGGGCAGGAGGGTGGCCGTATTTATTTCGTTGACCATGATGGTGTTGTCAGGATTCACAACAACCTGTTTCGCAATGCCCGGTTCTGCCTGTACCTTTTTCATGACCACTTCACCCATTCCATTGGAATATTCAAAAGCAATCT
Organism: Bacteroidota bacterium; assembly: GCA_023412195.1. Lineage (GTDB taxonomy): Bacteria > Bacteroidota > Bacteroidia > Bacteroidales > Prolixibacteraceae > Mariniphaga. Next base: position 6,313 of record JAEYNZ010000011.1, on the reverse strand, counting down.
GGACAGGTGAATCCGGCATGTTGCTGAAATGCTGTTCACGGGTAATGGCAGCAACTACGGCTGGCTTGCCCGTTGAAGTCCAGGCATCGAAATCATATACATACCTTGAAGAAGCCCTGTTCAGCAAAGTTTTTCCGGCAGCGATAAGCTGAACGGAATCGGGTGCAGAGAAAAATCCGGCAATCAGGGCTGATTCTGCAGCATCCGTTTGTTCAGTAAACCCAGTCAGTTCATCGGCTTCATTGCCAGCACCCATGACCGCCACTGCCTTTACAAGGCCCAGTTCATCGGTTATGGTTGCAGAATAATTGTCGTTGATGTCTTTCAGCCACTGAGGGGACAGCGTCCGGAAGTTAAAGCCCGGTTGTGCAGGATCCGGGTTTTCGACCTTAGCTACATTGCCCAGGGCATCTTCGGTTTCTTCCATAAACAGGAAGTAATCCCTGTAATATTTCACTTTGGTAACTGCTCCATACGGGTCGGTCCAGGAGAGGGGGCTATAGAAGCGGTTTTGGGCATCGGCACGGGTTTCCCCTGGAGCTTTAAACTGAATGGTACCAGATCTTACCCACCAGTTGTTATCGGTCAGGATAAATTTCCCTTCCGTTAAGATGCCCGGGGTAACTTTGGAGTCAAAGATGTCAGTCAGCAGTTCAGGAGTGTAGGCCAGCTGGTAGCTTTCATAAGGGATTGCCAGCGACTCCAGTTCATGCAGCGGCAAAGGATTGTCGAGGTTGTCGTCATAAAATTTTGTCTGTATGTGTTCGATCAGCCGTTTCTGAGCCTTGCCCGGAACCGGGGGTTTATGAATTTCATGGTATAAGGCAGTGTCTGAATTTAAATCAGAAAGAATATCTGCAAAATCTGCAGGTGTATGGTAATCATTTGGTTTGGGCACACCTTTCAGTTCCCAGGTTTTAACTTCAGAAGGCAGCCTCAGGCGATGGACATCTTCACCGGAAACATCGTTTGTAAACTTGTTTTCTGTGTAAATGATGATTGTTTTGCTTTGCTCCAGCTGTGTATTGGCCGGTAAGGAACCGTCATTCAGCAATCGCGGATAAACTACGGAAGCAGATTCCAGCACATTTCCGTATTCATCCAGCCTGATGTTCAGGTTATGGGCAATGCGGGGGTCTTCAGCATTCCGCTCGTAGCTGTAGGTTATGGATTCACTTTCCTTTACTGCAAAAACAGCATGCCTGTTCATGCCTCTGGGCTGCAACAGTTCAATGACACAGTTATGGGTTGCTACCATAAACGGGGTGAGTTCTTTCTTCCTGGCTTCTGGTGTGTTGCCATGCCTGATGGCATCCCTGGCAAATGTTTCTGACCGCAAAGCCATTCCCTTGCAGGCTCTTAAAGCTTCCTGCCACTCCTGTGCCGAAAGATGATCAGGAAGGGCCGGATCCATTCCGGGTGCGGTAATAATCCTTGCATCGGGCAATGCTGCTTCATGATGTGTTGCAGGAAACCCCTGCCGTTCCATTTCCTCATACCAGTAATCTTCAGAAAACTGGCTGAGGATTTTGTCTTTTCGCAGAAAGGCTCCTGTATGAACCCATGTTTTTGAAACCACAGGTTCCTGGTGCAGCGTGGCATCGGCAATATTGGATGCACCGCTTTTTTCCCAGTGTTCGAATGACTCTGCATCGGTTTGTTCCACCATCCCGAAGCCTCTGAACTCCCGTTCAGCATGATCGTAATACCCATGGTGGTATTTGTATGTACTTACAAACTTGTACCCCGATATTTTATCTTCCGTTGTGGTCTGTGAAATGCAGTGAACAGGAAAATGCAGTTTGGTTACCCAAGGTTTACCGGCTTGTTTATCTTCGAGGTAAAATTTTGTTGATGGCTGATATTCCAGGGAGACCTCCTTTCCAAGGTTGTTTTTATACGAAACCATAATATGGGGCTTCCTGCTGTTCATCAGATCAATATACTTTAAAGGAGCATTTGCATCTCTTGCCAGCGGACTGGACCATACGATACAGGCAACGCCATTTCCCAGCAAATCTGTTACAGTTATTTTTGCCTGTGAATGGATTCCAGGAAATGAATCTATTTCAAAAGGCACAGTTGAAAAGCGGTTGCCGCTTAAGTTTTTCCAGCAGGTGAATTTATCTTTTCCAAGGTAAATGATATCCGCAGTGCCTGAGCCATCGATGTCGGCCAGCCTGAGGTAGCTGGGATTAAATGACTCCGGATGATCAAAAACCGGCGCCTGGTCGAAAGCTACTTTTGTGCCGAATTTTCCGTATCCCAGGTTAGGCCAATAGCAGATCTCCCCGTTCCGGATCCGGACAATGTCCGTCATGCCGTCGCCCGACATATCCGCAAGGTAAATGGTTTGCAATGTATCAGCAAACACAATGTGCGGGCCTTCTTCTTCATCGATGGGTTTTGAAGTTTTCCGTGCAGCTGCAAATCCATTCCTGCCTTCGGATGCATACCATGTAAAAACCTGGTCTTCTGATATCACCATTTCCGGCTTGCCATCGCCATTCAGATCAAGCAAACGGGTATTTGCATCTCCGAAATCAATGTTGGGCAGGGTTTTAAATGACCGTAGCCCATACCATTCGTTGTCATCATTCAGTTCGAAATAGCCCCTGGGTTCAGTATTGAAACCTGCCAGCTGTTTGCCGCCATCAGCATCCAGGTCGGTTAACTGAAGCTGGCCTCCCAATCCTGCAAATGAAGGTTTGGGAGAAACCAGCTTTGCCTGCTCAAATTTTCCTTCACCCAGATTGTGCTTATAGTACCAGCCATTTGCCTGCTCTGTAAGTATGCCTGATAATCCTTCATTGAACAAATCAACAAACTGATACGGCGGTTCATCCAGTCCGGCCGGTGCATGTACCAGATCTTCAGAAGAGATTGTTTTTATTTCTGTGTTCCAGTCATGCTTCTGATAATCAAACTCCAGCGGCGGCAGTTTTTTATTGGAATAGGTTCCGTCGGGCTTTTTGATGTATCCACAGGAAGTTATTTTTTTCAGAAATGTAAAATCCTGTTCTGCAGAGGTGTCGTATTCAAAATTTACTGACCTGATGAGTGTTTTTTTATCCGGTTTATCAGGTTTTACAGCAAGTTCTTCAAATACGTGAAACAACAAGACCCGTTTGCACAACCGCGTAGTTCTGATTTCAAAACCGGCTTTGTAGTCAGAGAAAGCATCCTGCCTGAAATCCCAGTCGTTTATTTTTTCAGGGGATTCGTTTACCAAATCCGTTGTTCCATAATCAAAAGCGGTCTGGAACATGTAGTCAGCTTCTGCAGGGAAGATATTTTCAGACTGTATATAAGGCTTCACATTGCCGTACAGGATTTTGTCAGGATAAAGATTGGTATAGGTAACTGCTCCTGATCTGAACCTGTTGCGGTTGTGCAGTAAGGACGTATCGAAGCCGGTATGATCTTCTTTTTTGTAGATGTACTGCGCACAGTTTCCCTTATCGTCGAACAGAAACTCCGGAAGCCATTCGAAGATCCGGCGGGCATCGGCAGGGTTGGAGATAACAGAACCATCGGTCCATCCATAGAGTGTGGTTGTATTATCCCGTGTGATGACCCTCCATTTTATTCTGCCTGTGATGTTTTCTGTCCAGCGTTCGATACGGGCAAAGAGGCCTTCGATCCGGGGCCTGTAAAATCTGATTGTGAAGTTTCCATCCGGAGAGGGTTTTTCATGAATGAGGTATTCATTTTCAGCATCGGTCTGAAAGCTTCCATCCCCGTTCTTTATGAACTCAGGGACCAGATCCCCGGCTTCAGAAAACAGAAAGGTATCTGAATCCGGGGTGTCCAGGTACTGTGGCAATTCCTGATCGGTTTTCCGCCTGATTGAACTTAACCCCAGATTCCAGCCCAGGCCAAAAATGCCATTGCCGGCCCCTGAATTGTATGTCAGGCTGAGTTCCGGGGAGGCACCTCTTGCAGGTGAAAAGGGCAATGGGATGGAGAATGACGAAGTGCCATTGATTGAATTCACGGAGAATTTTTCATCGATGCCTTTGATTGCACCACCGCCCTTAGGTAAGGAAATGGAGGGTACTTCAATGGCATTTGATTTTGTTTTGCCTTTGTCAGTACTGAGGAAATCTGATACTCCATGGCTGTTGTTGCTGGTTTTTTTTGATACTTCATTCATGGTATAAAATATCAAATTATTAAGTGGTAAAGCGTCGCCAGGCTATCTGTCTGTATGGTAAATCAATTTAGAGAATATTTATCACATTACCTACTTAATTGGTAGGATTATTTTTTACAGGTTTTATTTAAATTCTCCGCTTACAGGATTGAAACCACCTGTCGGTGGTTAGGAGGATTTTGAACCGCAGAGACGGAGAGGCGCAGAGGACCTGGCTATTTTTTTTTCATTAGAACGAATTGCGCGAATTAGGGCGAATTACGCGAACGGGTGCGGGGGTTGGTGGGAAGGCAGGTATGTAAATGCTCACAGCCACAGATTCACATCTTAGGGAAACCATCTTCGGTGGTTGGAAGGAATTTTTAACCGCAGAGGCGGAGAGACGCAGAGATGGGCTTTTCTTTTTAAAGTTCTTTTTGGCCTGCCTACCGGCAGGCAGGTGTTCCTATTGGCCTGCCTACGGCAGGCAGGTGCCCTGGTGGTAAAAGAATTCAACCACCAAAACACAAAAAACCACCAAAGACACTAAAATGGAGAATGCCGATCGCGGAGAACCATCTTCATCGGCAGAAACCCCATTCGCAACCTTCGAGGGTTGTAAACCTCGAGGGGTTAAAGATGAAAACGCCATCTTCGCCTCTTGTAAGCACATCTTATCCGCATCATCCGCACACCGTCATTAATAAGGTAATAAGGCAATAAGGCAGGGGGGGTAGGTTTAGATGCCAGGTTACTAAGGTTGGAAATTTTAAATAAGGTTTTTGCATTTCCGTTGGATTCAGCCATCTTTGCACTGTACAACTTGTTCCTTGCTCTTAGCACTTTGCCTCCTGTTCCCAGCCATACAGATTAGAAACCACCTTTCGGTGGTTATGAGGAATATAAACCGCAGAGACGGAGAGGCGCAGAGAGTTATGATGTGGTTTTGTGCGGATTGCTATTTTTACGGCAGATTTGCCCGCGACCGGAGTCTTCGCCCCTCTCTGTTATGGAGAGGGGTGCGGGATGGATGTACATTGTGCGTTGGAGGGGTGAGGGAAAGGGTCTATCAACAGCAAGCCTCAAGTCGTAAACTTTACGATGTAGCTGTCAGTGCGTTAATCTGGCCCTGGATTCTTTTTAATTTAATTGCCAGAGATTTACAGTTTGGGAAACCACCTTCGGTGGTTGGTAGGAATTTTTAACCGCAGAGGCGGAGAGACGCAGAGGATGGCTGTTTCTTTTAAAGTTCTTTTTGGCCTACCTACGGCAGGCAGGTGCTTTGGTGGTAAAAGAATTCAACCATCAAAACACAAAAAAACACCAAAGACACTAAAATGCAGAATGCCGATCGCGGAGAACCATCTTCATCGGCAGAAACCCCATTCGCAACCTTCGAGGGTTGTAAACCTCGAAGGGTTAAAGATGAAAACGCCATCTTCGCCTCTTGTAAGCACATCTTATCCGCATCATCCGCACACCGTCATTAATAAGGTATTAAGGTAATGAGGCAGGGGGATCAGGTTTTGATGCCAGGTTACTAAGGTTGGAAATTTAAATAAGGTTTTTGCATTTCCGTTGGATGCCATCTTTGCACTGTACAACTTGTTCCTTGCTCCTAGCACTTTGCCACCTGTTCCCAGCCATACAGATTAGAAACCACCTTTTGGTGGTTAGGAGGAGGATAAACCGCTGAGATGGAGAGGCGCAGAGAGTTATGATGTGGTTTTGCGCGGATTGCTATTTTTACGGCAGACTTGCCCGCGGCCGGAGTCTTCGCCCCTCTCTGTTATGGAGAGGGGTGCGCGATGGATGTACATTGTGCGTTGGAGGGGTGAGGGAAAGGGTCTATCAACAGCAAGCCTCAAGTCGTAAACTTTACGAGGTAGCTGTCAGTGCGTTAATCTGGCCCTGGATTCTTTTTAATTTAATTGCCACAGATTCACAGTTTGGGAAACCACCTGTCGGTGGTTAGGAGGATTTTGAACCGCAGAGGCGGAGAGGCGCAGAGGACCTGGCTATTTTTTTTTTGGTGGACATTGTGGGATTTGGTGAATTCTAAGATATATCCAAATTTTCAGGTAAAATTTTGTTGATAAATTTTCACATAGGGTACTTGTCTTTTTACAACAGCAAATATCCGGTTTACTAATTTACACCTTATTGTATTTATAATCA
>JAEYNZ010000073.1 GCA_023412195.1 Bacteroidota bacterium | reverse complement strand
TGGCGAACCTGTAGCCCCGGCAGCCTGTGGAGGAGAAGTAACGGTTTACTTTGAAATTAGCGACTACTGTCTGGTAACACCGATCACCGGAAGTGCCACCTTTACGGTACCAGCCCCATCGGAAGTTAGCTATATAATTCCGCTAGATAAGGAAAATATAGCATGTTCCTTTGTTAATGATGATGAAGTGCTTGTTGCATTCAATGCCTGGTTGATTGAGGCTGAGGAGGAAGCTAAAATAAGCGGAGGCTGCAATCCAAAAATAGAAGTGGACTATGGTGATTTACCTGATTTTTGTGGCGGAGTTGTTACCGTAACATGGACAATTTCAGATAAGTGCATAGATCCAATAATGTTTTCTGCAGACTTCAAAATTGAACCAGATATCATTGCACCGGTCATCCACGCCCCATCCAACTACACCATCTGCAACGAACCGCTGCCTGAATATCTGATGGCAACATGGACTGACAATTGTGACGAGGGTGGCGATCTGAAGGCATATGGCGTATGGTACAGCGAAACCGAATGTACGATTACTTGGTCATACACATTTAATGTAACTGATGAATGTGGTAATCCGGCTGATGAAGTGATCGTTTATGTAACCCGTGAAACCAATAAGTACGGCAATTGTGAAACTGCCTTCGCTAAGTTAAAAGACAATAATGCCAGGTGTTTCCTTGACGATGGATTTAACCGCTGGGGCTGGACCAATAAGATTACTGAATCAACAGAAACTTATTACCTGCCGCTTTATGCCGGTGCCGCACAGTGCGACATCAATAAAGGTACGGAAGTTGGAACAGTTGAAATCAGGTATTTTGGTGGCCAGATTTCAGTTGAATACATCATGCACGATGGTTATGTGTTGAATGAAGCACACATTTATGTGGGATGTGAAATGTATCCTGAAATTAAACAAGGAAAGAAGACTGAACAGACAGTAGCTCCGGGACAGTATACGTTCGTAAACAGCAATCTGAACAGTGCAACTGGAATAACAGTTAATTTCACAGATGTCTCAGGCGATGTTTATATCATCGTTCATGCCGTAACCTGTGAAGCAGTCTGCTGGTGCAGCGATCCTCAGGGAGTTAATGGCGGTCCGGTATTTAATAAACATCTGGGAATTAATTGTGGAGAATCGCCTCTGGCTGATGATAAGGATAACTCTTCAACTATTGACAGTAAGTCGTTACAATTGAAAGTTTATCCGAATCCTTTCAGTTCAAAGGTTTTCTTTGAATTCACATCACCAAAAGATGCCCGTGCCCGCCTGGAAATAAGCAATGCTCTGGGACAGCGCACAGTTGTTCTGATGGATAAAACTGTGAAGAAAGGTGTTAAGAACCGCATTGAATACACTCCGGTTAATATGATTACTGGCATCCTGACTTACAAGTTGATTATAGATGACAGTGTACAAACCGGTAGATTGGTCTATAGAAAGTAGTTTAACTTAAATGTTGTACTCATGAAGTTCAACTGGATGATTTGATTTTGATTAACAAAATCCTTCTTTTGTGAACGAAGAGGTTGGAACTAAGGAGCCCAACCTCTTCTGCTTATTAGATGTTCTGGTGCACCTTTAAAAGCAAAAATCCCTGCAATATTTGCAGGGATTTTGATTTTCTGTGACCCCATCGGGATTCGAACCCAAATCGTCAGAACCGGAATCTGAAATTCTATCCATTGAACTATGGGGCCTTTATGGCTGGCCAAAAATAATAAAATTCTGCTGTTATCAGATACTAAAGGGACATGATTTTATTGGATAAATCTGATATGAACTTATGATGCGGGTATCATCCGGTTAGTATAAACAAATTATTATGGATGAAAATGTTTATTAAATTGCTGGTGTTTATCTGTTGATTTGCAAACAATACCCGCCTGATTATGTTTCTATTCCTACATTTGCATTTTATAAATATTGGTAGAAAATGAAAGACTGGATTAAATCCGCTGTAAATGATTTTGAAGCATATGTAAATTCTTTTACTGGGCTTACAACTGAACAGCAAAATAATTTTACGATTAAAAAAGATCATAGTTTACGTGTAGTAGAAAATACTTTATTGCTTTCAGCAAAACTTGGTTTAAATGATTTTGAGGAAAAAGCAGTTGTGCTGGCAGCAGTTTTTCATGATATTGGCCGCTTCCGCCAGATAGCTGAATTTAATACCCTTAATGATTCAACTTCAGCCGATCATTCCCAGATAGCTGTTGATGTGCTGAAGGAAAATAACATGCTGGCAAAATGGAATGAGGGTTTACAGGAAGCAGTTTACCAGATCATTATTGTACATAATAAATTTGAACTTCCTTCCAGCATGCCTGAACAGGAAATGATGCTTGCACGTGTGCTCAGAGATGCAGATAAACTTGATATTTATAAAGTGCTGACGGACTATTATTCCAGAAAAAGTTATCCGCCCAATCATATGCTTACATGGGAAATGCCAAAATCCTCCCAGGTATCACCCGGAGTAATAAAGGAAGTTTTATCCGGTAAAATGGTAACGAAAAAGGAAGTCAAAAATGAAGCAGATGTCAAAATTCTCCAGATGTCCTGGGTGTATGATATAAATTATAAATATACAGTAGGACAGGTATTCAGAAACAGATATCTTGAAAAAATTTATGACTCCCTTCCTAAAAATGATCCTGTTATAGAAATTTACAGGAAGATTAAGGTTTATGCTGAAAATAAGATGATGGAATAATGCAACGAATCATTACTCTTCCTACATACCGGCATAATGAACTGGTTGATATTACCAAAAAAATTGAGGATTTAGTCCTGCAATCAGAGGTAGTCACCGGTATTATTAATGTTTATGTGCAGGGTGCAACGGCAGGTATTATGATTCAGGAAAACTGGGATCAATCGGTTCAAAATGATGTAGTGAGCCTGTTTAACAAACTGGTTCCCTCAGGAGTATGGGAACATGATGCCCAGGATAATAATGGCGATTCACATCTGAAGGCAGGAATTGTGGGACCACAGGAAACCATTCCAATTATTGGCGGTAAAATGGGTTTATCTGCCTGGCAGAATATCTTTCTTTGCGAATTTGACGGACCGAGAGATGAACGAAATGTTGTTGTAACGATTCTGGAAACCGAAAAGTGATGGGAAAGCTTGTCTGTTTATGTAATCTGGTGGATGAAAAGGAAATCATTTCCGTACTCAGGAAAGGTGGGGAAACATTAGAAGACATCAAAAAATTTACTGGTGCAGGTACTTCCTGCGGCCGCTGCCACAGTGAGATTAATGGCCTTGTGGATTTATATCAAAAGAAAAAACCCAAAGATCCACAGATTAGACTGGGCTTTGGGTTTTAAATCCCACATAAACCAAGGTTAGTTAGAAGTATCGTGGAGAAACTACAAGTTCTTTTAATGTTCTTAGCTCATAAGAAACCATGATCTCATGACTTCCATGATGATAATTCTGTAATTTGGTTGTAGAAAAATCATAGGCATATCCGATTCTCAAATCTTTGTTGAAAATCCACTGGGCAATAAATCCATAGGCATCATTTGTTCTGAACATGGCACCAAGCCAAAATCTTTCCGCAAGCAAAAAATTGGCCGTGAAATCGAACTGGGGTGGGACACCTTTTACTGCTTTTGCCATAAAGGTTGGCTTAAACTTAAGGTGTTCATTCAGATCGAAAATCATTCCGCCCTGAAGGTAAAAATGGCGGAACTCAGCCTGCATTGAAAAATTATTTGCATTTTCTTCATCTTTAAGATCGGTATGAAGCAGTTTGGGTACTGACAGTCCTACATAATATTTGGGATTGCTTAGAAATAATCCTGCTCCAAAATTGGGAAGGAACTTATTTTCTAAATCCCCCTGGAACAAAGGGTCGTTTATGTCAATCACTTCATAAGCCCCAAGATTATTGGAATAATTGGTGAACCCACCTTTAAGCCCCATCCTCAAATTGGTATTTTGATCAAAAACCACTTTATAGGAATAATCAGCCCAGATTCCAAACCGTTTTTCTTTGAAAATGACATCATTAATTACATTCAGTCCCAAACCAACACGGTCATTTTTCATAGGTGCCTGCATAGAGAAGTTATATGTTACAGGTGCTCCGTCCCAGCCCATCCACTGCCGCCTGGCAAGGGCCATGAATCCAAGCGATTGCCATGTGCCTGCATAGGCTGGATTGATTGTCTGCGTATTGAAGAAGTACTGCGTGTACATTGGATCCTGTTGAGCAAAGGTAGTATTGGCTAAGATCACCAAAACAAGAATCCCAATCCCTTTTTTGATATTTAATTTGAATTTCATTGTATTCATTTTTTCAGATTAAACAACTTTATTTACTGTTTCTGTTAAGGAAAATTGAGCCTGTTTTGGGTTCACTTTCACCATTATTGTAGTATAGAATGTAGAAGTAAGTGCCTGTGGGCAATTTTTCACTGCCTGAAGTCCACTTTTTATTGGAGGTGCCATCCCACCATGCATCTGCTGTTCCCCAGCGGTCTGAATTTCCGTAAGCTTCCTTTTCGTAAAGCAATACGCCCCAGCGGCTGTAAACTTCCAGTTTGGCTTCGGGATAAGGTTGCAAACCTTTTATTTCAAAGTAGTCATTATAGCCATCATAATTTGGCGAAAATCCTTCAGGGATCATGAATGTTTCCTGTTCCTGATCAGGACCTTTAATAGTATCCACCGGTGATTCTTCAACCAGGATGTATGCAGTTGCCCAGTCGCATGATATTGATGCCTCACTGTTGTCGCATACCTCGTAGATAAAGAAGTTGCTGCCTGTGAATCCTGCAATGGAAGTGTATTCGAAGGTCCCGTCAGGAAGCAGGCTGAATGTTCCGTTGGAAGGAGCCACAAGAAGAGAGAAATTGATCTGGCTGTCACCTTCGGGATCATAATCATTGTGAGCTACTTTTCCTGTCAGTTTTTTGCCTGTATGATTGTAATAAGCATCATCAACCGCTACAGTTGTATTCTCACCTGAATGTTCTCTGATATCAATGGTTACAACAGCCTGACTGCAGGCTGATGGTGTGCCATTATCACAGACGCTGTAAGTAAAGCTGATTAACCCGGTAAAACCATTTGACGGGAAGTAGCTGAATGTGCCATTGGTATTGATTTCAAGCACGCCAATTGACGGTCCCGAAATGGGAGAGGTTGAAATGGTGATGCTGTTTCCATCCGGATCAAAATCGTTGGCTAAAAGATTTCCGAATACCGGTACATCTTTTTTGCCAATGTAGTTGTCTTCCATTGCTATCGGGTTGCGATTGATATCTTTCACACTCCTTGGTACAACGGTAATGAATACTTCAGCTTCATCACACAATCCGCTTTGGTCACATACGCTGTATTTGAATGAATCTTTTCCTGTAAATCCGCTGTTAGGTGTATAAGTATAATTCCCATTGGCAGAAATCGTAACAGTTCCGTTAGAAGCTGTTGCAACTAAAGTTGTAGATACAGCAAGTTCATCATCATCCGGATCTATATCATTTGTCAGAACCCACCCCCTTGCAGGTGTATTGATAAAGGTTGTGTTGATGTCGTTCAAAGCATAAGGAGCTTTATTTACAGAAATTATCTGAATTGTGACAACTCCTTCATCGCACACATCATCAGCATTGCATACTGAGTAGGTGAAGGTATCTGATCCTGAAAACCCAGCAGCCGGGGTATATGTTGCAACCCCGTCTTCAGCGTTGATTGTAACCACACCATTGATGGGTGCAGTGACAACGGTTACTGAACCTGCATCCAGACTGTTGTTGCAGTCGGTATCGTTGGCCAGCAGGTCAATTTCAGCAGAAGTATTTTCCTCAGATGAAACTGCATCGTCCATAGTAACCGGAGGAGTAACAACGGTTACAGTCATGAAGCAAGAAACAGAATTTCCTCCATCATCTGTAACTGTCCATGTCACGGTAGTAACCCCTGACGGATAAACACCGCTTGCATTCGCTGTACTGTTGAAATCATTTACAACAGAGTATGTACAATTATCTGAAACCTGAAGTTCAGGTATAGTTACAGTGGCTTCACATTCACCCGCATTTGCGGTTATGGTAATGTCTTCCGGACATGAAATTACCGGAGCTTCATTGTCTGTTACTGTGATGTTAAATGAGCATTCTGATTTGTTACCAGCAGCATCGGTTGCAGTTACTGTTACCACTGTTAAACCTGCAGAGAAAAGACTTCCCGGTTCATGACTGTATACAAGGGCAGGAATTTCGTTGCAATTATCAGTCACTGAAACTTCAAAATCAACAGTTGCACCACATTCTCCTTCTTCCATTGCAACAGTTATATCTTCCGGGCATATAATTGCCGGTTTTTCTTCATCAGATACTGATACATTAAATTTACATACCGAAGAATTGCCTGCGTCATCTGTAAATGTAACAGTCACTTCTGTTGTTCCAATCTGGAACCATGATCCTGGTTCATGACTGTATACAGCAGTGAGTGAAGTGCTGCAGTTATCAGTAGCGGTAACTTCGAATGGCATTGTTGCACCGCAATCACCGGAATTAGCTGCTACCTGAATATCCTCAATGCATTGGATAACAGGAGCTTCACTGTCGGTAACTGTTACTGTGAAAGAACATTCAGAACGGTTGTTCGATGCATCTTTAGCTGTAACTTTTACAACAGTAGATCCTACCGGAAATTCACTGCCGGGTTGATGGCTGTATGTTATTGTAGCGGCACAATTGTCAGTTGTCGTTGCAGTAAAATTAACTATGCTGCTGCACTTGCCCTGTTCTGCTGAAACAGTAAGGTCTTCGGGACAGATAATTTCAGGCGCATGGTAATCAATTACAAAAATCTTGGCCTGGCATGTGGAGGCATTTCCATATATATCCGTTGCAGTAACAACTACAGGTACTTGTTTTCCTGCATCACTGCACGAAAAGGTTGAAGGAGAAATTGAAACCGAAATCTGTCCGGCATTGCTGCAATTGTCAGTTATGTTGCCTGCAATAGTCTGAATGTTGTCCTGTGACAAAAGGTAAGTACCCTGAGGGCTAAGATAAACTGTCAGGTCACGGCATGCAAGTACAGGAGCAGTGTCATCCACAACTGTTACGATCTGGACATCAGTAGCTGCATTTCCATTCGCATCCCTTACAGTCCATATAACTGTTGTACTACCCATTGGGAATACAGCAGGGGCATTGTTAGAAACAGAGGCAATTGAACAGTTGTCATCAGTTACCGGAGTTCCCAGATTTACACCTGAAGCTGAACATGCTGTGGCATCAGCCGATACTGTGAGGGCTCCCGGAGCAGTAATGGTTGGAACTTCTGTATCATTGACCGTTACATCGAAAGAAGCAGAGACTTCATTGCCAGCAGCATCTTTAGCAGTGTAGGTAACAGTTGTGGTTCCAACCGGGAACTCGTATCCTGAAGCGTAATCGCTTGTAAGGCTTACACCAGCACAGTTGTCAGCAGCCGTTGGAGCAGTCCATGTAACTACTGCACCGCAAACACCCGGGTCATTGCTGACCGTGATGTCTGAAGGCATGCCAGCGACAGATGGTTTTTCTGTATCGTTAACCGTTACATCGAAAGAAGCAGAGACTTCATTGCCAGCAGCATCTTTAGCAGTATAGGTAACAGTTGTGGTTCCAACCGGGAACTCATATCCTGAAGCGTAATCGCTTGTAAGGCTTACGCCAGCACAGTTGTCAGCAGCCGTTGGA
>JAEYNZ010000172.1 GCA_023412195.1 Bacteroidota bacterium | reverse complement strand
TGAGTAGTTTCTCCTGTTGACCACTCATAGGAGAAAGCTTCGTCTGAAGTGAGTACTGCAAATCCACCCTCGCAATCATTGGTTATTTTATTTACTGCAATTACCGGACGGGCAGGTACACTAAGGGCATCTTTTATTGAAAATGAAGCCGATGCTATACTTTCGCAACCGTCATTATTAGTTGCCGTTACAGTATATACCTGATCAATGGTAAAACCACTTATATTGCCACTGACGCCAACAGCTGGTCCTGCCGGATTGAATGTATAGCTGTATGAGTCATTGTAGTTGGTGATCCTTGCTGTTCCTGGAATTCCGCAATCCGGCTCAGTTACCTTTACTTCCGGCTGAACCGGAATGATGGGTTGATTATCTATTTCCACCAGGGTGGCATTCGATATACACCCATGATCATTCTTTACTGTTATTCTGTAATTATTTGGTGAAAGTTCCCTAAAAGTAGTCAACGAGGAGTAACTGCTGCCGTCAATGCTGTAGAAATAACCCTGGCCGGAGGGGGAAGTGATCTCAATCATTCCTGTGCCAGCAGTACAGGAAGGTTGGGTAACTCTGACAGATGGGGCAGGTGGGGTTGGTGGTTGGTTTTCTATTTTTACCGCACTGGCCGCAGAAACACAGCGGGCTTCATTCATGACCGTCACATTGTAATTGCCTGCTTCCAGTTTGTCGAAGATGGGCGATGATTGAAATGCTTTTTCATCAATGCTATACGTGTAGCCATCACCAATAGGAGAGGTAATGATTATTTTCCCCGTAGAATTTTCACAATCAGGTTGTGCAACATCCAAAACAGGAGCATCAGGGGCAAGGCATGTTCCAACCCTGCCATGAATATAATAATGTTGTTGCGGTATATCTGAATAAGCAAATGCAGATTGAGGCCCTGCATATTCGCATGAAGTCCCGTCCTCATCATTCCATCTTAATTCTGTCGTTCCACCTTTGTATTTGAAGTTCAGAGTAAATAAAATCCCGTCAGGGAGGCTATATCCTTCCGGATTATTTGTAAATGCACTTACAAGTATGATTCCCGGAATATAATTGTTGATGATCATTCCCGGGAATCCTCCTGTATTTGCAGACGAAATGAACTGCAGTACATCCGGATTGTATTCAAGCCTCAACGAAACTCCACCAACATTGTTGAAGCCAGATACTGTGACAGGGATATCAATATTCTCATTTGAAATTGCCGTGAGGGATGGTGCTGTGGTAACCGGTCCGGCTGGTGCAGAAAAGGTAAGTGAGCCCGGTATGTAATACGTGCTGAAAGGTGCATCAACTAACGTTTGAAATAGTCCGTTATAGAACTGACAATCCTTATCGTTAATCGACCCATCAAAGCTGATAATTGTTTTACCTGTGTTTACCTTTTCAAATTCTATACTGAAGATTACCGAACCATCGGATAATGTTACACCTGGAAATGTGAACCATCCAAACCTGATTATTCCTGGTCCGGAAAGATTAGTACTTATGGTACCTCCGAGTGCAGAGCTCACTGTTACCAATTTAGGAACAGCAACTTCCGGATTATATAATAATTTAAGATCGCCTGCACAGATGTTTTCAAAACCGGCAGCAGTTATTGTTATAATTGCTTTGGAAGCTGTGGTTGAAACGTGTTCAAGTGTCAGGACAGGAGAATTCTGTGCTCTGGTCACTGTTGTGATACTGGATAAGAATATGAAAACACAAAGGAAAATTCGTTTCATGATCATAATTGTTATTGGTTCTTTATTTAGGAAGCATAGTCGTTTCTCTATGTAAATAAAAAACAACTTTCATTTTTGATTTTATTTAATCTCTGGAACTCAGCAATGCTGTCAGAATCTTTTAATACAAGTGAAAGGTAATTTTATGTAATCCCGCTTACTCCCCTGGTAGTGAAATAAATTCAAATGGGCCAGGGTTCTGAAAATATTACATCATAAAATAGTACAGAGAACAGGAATAGACATTCCCGCTCTCTGTAATTCCTCCTATTGTTTGATCATTCTTCTTACCTCAGTCATTGTTTGTCCATTTTTATCAGTTACCCTCAGGGTAACATGATATACCCCGGTAACCAATCCCGAACCATCAAATTCCAGGTGGTGTTCACCTGCCATCTGATATTGGCTGGGAAGAATATTCATTCTGTTGCCCGACACTCCCGTTACGTCAAGGGTAACGTGTCCTTCTGACGGAAGTATGTACCTGATTGTCATCCTGTCGCTGAATGGATTGGGTGAGATTGTCATCAGCAATGATGCCTTCATATTAACATCTGTGCCTGTAATACTGCCCTTCATTATACAGCCGTCCATATTAAGGGAAGCATTATCTATGGCAATCATGTTTTCGTCAGCAAGCTCATTTAAAGGATCTGATGTTAAACTGAAGTAGACTGGCACATCAGATTCATTTCCTGTTATTCTTGCTTTGATGGTTACCAATGGTTCACCCGTTTCCACCGAAAGTGAATTCAATGAGTTCCACCCGATAACCAGCATGCCGTTCACAACATTATATCCTGCAGGATGAGCGGGATTATTTTTCAGAAATACCTCTTCTACATGTATCTGTTCATTAGGGTAATCCAGTATTAATGAGATAGCACCCACCTGCATGGATGATTCGGCACGAATTGGAAGCTCTATCACTTCATCAGGAATTACATTCAATTCATTCCCTCTATGGAGGGTTACTGAACTTTTTTCTGTCATTGCATTCTTTGCGCCAAATATACCCATGCTGCTTGCAGCAGGGACATTGCTCCTGTCGAAATCACCGCTTATTAATCCATAGAAGTCCTGTATAACCTGGGTACTGCCCGGTAGTATTTCAACCTTAAGTACATTGTCAATCTGAGGCTGGACTGAAACCGCATACCCTGCTTTCCAAAATTCCCAAGGTTTATCAAATGTTACGCCCGTTCCAAGAGTGAGGAAATAATTCTGGATTATACTTGCATCCAATGCATAAATATGATTGTCTCCTGTAACATCTCCTGCCAGAAAACGAACTTTTTCTATCGAAGACCATGTGCCATCTGTTTGAGCGACGTTCCATGCATTCACCTGGCCGGCATCAGTAGAGTTGATGCTGCGCATCGGTTTGGATGTGGTCATCACCACATCATAAGTACCAGGACAGATATTTTCAAAAACATAATTGCCATTGATATCGGTTATGCCAGATGCCACCTCAGTTGTACTGCCTTCCTGCAGTAATTTTATATTTACACCATCTAACCGCGTCCCTTCGATATTATAATATTTCACAGTACCTGTAAGAGTGATGATTGCCGCATCCTCAACGGTAACTGAACCTGAAGTAACACAAGATGTAACAACATCAGTCATTGTCCAGTTGTAAGTTCCGGCTGCCAGTCCGGAATAAGTATAAACTCCTGTCTGTTCACCGGAGGAAACACCGTTAAGTGTGTATATATATGCTCTTGTTCCAACAGAAGGTACCATAGAAACACTGCCGGTAAAAGTCGCGATACATGTTGTAACTGCAGGTTCCACTGATACCAGTGGTTCAGGATGAATAGTCAGCGTGAATGAATAGAAACTTAAAGCCTCTCCGCTCAGGCTGCAGCCATTTGCATCACTGAGGGAGGTTACCTGTACCACATAATCACCAGCTACTACCTGATTTCCCAAAGGACCTTCAGGAAGATATTGTACCAGGTTAAAAACTTCATCATATTCTATGTCATTCACAGCTGTCGGTTGTCCGCCATTGATGGTAAAGGTCAGATTAAACGGTGCAGTACCGACTGCTGCCTGCCCTTCCTGTGAATTTACCAAAGCCAGGTTTATGCTGTTTACATCATAGCAGTAATCTTTATTTGCGCCAGGAAGCAACGGATTATTATCAATCGTAAAAAATACATCTGGCTGTGGGTTGACTATTACTGTTGCGGAGTATGAGGAAATGTCAGCCAGTACACAACCTTTATAATCTGTTACTGAGGTAAGTTGAATTGCATAAGTCCCGGCAGGCAAAATCCCGTTGAACAGTTCACCACCATCATCCAGAACCGCTGTTTGTTCAGCACCTCCGTCAACCGTCCATCCTATTGTATAGGGGGCAGTGCCTTTCAATGCTCCCAGGGTAACAGCAATGTTTTCATTGTAACAGTAATTAAATGTATCCTCATAGCCGGCAATATTGCCATTAAAGAGGATGTTTACATCAGGCTCTTCATTGACTACTATAGTTGCAGAATATGGAGCAACATCAGTAAGTATACAACCTCTTGCATCTGTTAATGATGAAAGCTGAAAATGATAGGTTCCGGCTGCCATTGTACCGCTGAACAATGCATCTTCATTGTTTAATGTAGCTGAGTGTCTGGTTCCGTTTACTGTCCACTCAACTTCGTATGGTGGCAGTCCTTCAACCTGTTGCAAAGTAACCTGGATGTTGTCGCTGTAACAGTAGGTAAAGGTATCTCCATCTCCGGCCACAGTACCGTTAAAAAGGATATGTACATCCGGGTCGGGATATGCTCCTACCAATCCGTTCATGTAATATGTATCTGAAGGCATATCGCAGAACCATTTCCTTCCGTCAACCGAACCATCCTGTATGTCCTGATAACTGTAACTGCACCACGATTCATCCGGTGAATCCACCCATATCAGTTCAGAATTTCCGCTGATGAAATTAAATTTCAGCGTGAGCAATACTGCATCGTCATCCAGCTGCAGATCGGTTTCAGAAAGTTTTGAAATAACAATCACCCGTGAACCATCATATGCCATATCATGTACTTCACCTATACTGCCTGGAATTGCAGGATCAGGGGGATTAAATGTCACTCCGCCGCTTACAAAGCCGGTGTATGTCAAAACAGCCGGATCATATCTCAGTGTAAGTGAAATGTCACGTACTTCACTAAATGATCTTACAGTAACAGGTACTTCAATTGCAGTATTGGGGCATGCAAAAATCTGAGGCGCCCTGGTAACCGGGCCATAGTATATTTTAGCTTCACCGGTTCCGGAATTTGTGTCACCCAGGCCATCAGTCACATTCAATACCGACCATGTAGCATTCTCTGTAGGGTAAACGGTAAATGTATATGGACTTGTCTGGATCTCATTTACAACTGTACCATCCGATAGTGTAATGCTCCAGGGCGCAATACCAGTAAGGTCAACTTTTATTGTGGCACTGCTGCCGCTGCAAACCGATTTTGTACCACTGATTGTAGCTGTAGGCAGGCCATACTGCCAAAACATATCTTCCTCCAGAACAACCAGGCTGCCTTGGGCAAAATCATCTTTCGAAATAATGGTTTCAACTTTTATGCTCGCATCTACCTGAAGCGGAGTGCCAGTTGAACTGTTGAAACTAAATGAATAGAATTCAGTTCTGCCATCATAAAGACTATTGAAATCAGAGGGTTCTTGAACTGGATTACTCAAATCAGTAATACGAAATGATTGAGAAGGTACTACTGCGTTGGTGATATATGGAATGGCCGGACTTCCATTAACTGCCTGCATAATGCTGATGGTTGAACCTGCAGGCAAAGCTTCTGCTAAGGTTATTTGGAAATCAATTTTGTAGCCTTCATCAACTATTACTTTAGGAATACTGGCCGGATATTTTACCATCAGGTATGACAGGCTTCCGGTCATGGTTGTATTATCTGTCAAATACTGCAAGGCAGGAGTTACTGTCCACTTCACCGAATTGAAATCTGAATCACCGCATGTGTCACTCATGCGGCGGGTGCGGATATGAACTTCCGTAAGGCCGGTGGTTGTAATACCGGTACCTGAAAGGTAAGGCAGCCATACGCTTCCCCCATCTGTGCTGTATTGCAGTTCATCGGCTCCATTTCCACCTGAACCCCCGGTAAGAACTGCCGAGACATCATTGCTTTCAACAATGCCTGCGGCATCAGGTGTTTTAGCCAGTGTGCCGGAAATGGGTAATGCTTCGATAATTGCAGTAGTACTTGCCCATGTTGACGTCAGTGCATAATTTTCTGTATCATTGCCTGTAAGGTAAAGTCCATTCATTGTAACCAGGATATCTAATCCCGGACCTGCATTGGCATATTCTGCATCTGAATATTCCAGGTTAATTTCATCACCATCTATAACTTCGCAAACAATATGGATTGAATTCATATTAACCTGTGCAGTTCCGTCGAAACATTTTTTATCTACAGTAAATGCTGCATTCAAGGGTCTGGGGGTTATGGTGAACATACCTGCCGGTAACCCGGTTAGTACAATGTAATTATTTATATCCTCAGGAACAAAATCAGCTTTTACTTCATAAGTTCCTGCATCGGTTTTGATGCCGTTAATAACATTTGCCACGGCACCTGTTACCGAACTCCCGCTAACGGTAACCACTGCTGTTTGCAATTCGCCATTATATGTAACTGATGGATTACTGACTGCCAGGGTAGCTGTTGGTGTCGCTTTCTCAATAGTCAGTGTAACCATTGTTCTTGTTTCACTTATACACCCTGTTTCCGGAATTCTGGTTTCAGCCCATGCGGTATATATACCTGCATTGGTACCGGTGGGTGCACCTGACGTTGTGGCACCAGTTTCATCTGTATGCCAGTCAACAACTTCGTCAGGCCCAACGGTTGCTGAGGCAGATTTGGAGGTGCCATCATAGATGGTGTTATGATTTACCGCCAGGGGTGCTTCGGGTATTGCATTTACAGTTATCTCTGTGACATTACTTGCTGCAGCCCGGCTCCAGTCGGCAGAACAATCCACACGTGCCAGACGCCGAAACCAATGGGTAGAGGTAAGAGGAGGTGCATCATAAGTGTCACTGTTACTGCCTGGTATATCTTCCCAGTTAAATGGAGATCCGGTAATGGAAACCTGCCATTTATATTCGAGTGTGCCGGAATGTCCACCTGGTGCTGTTAAGTTGCTAAAAGCATCAGGGTCCTCACCTGTACACAAAGCCTGAGACTCCCCGATCGTGCCGCCTGTTGCAGGATCAGTGCAGGAAGTTCCATAAACTTTAAAATCATCCATGTAATAGTTGTATTTGCTGGCAATTGTCCATTTAAACCATATATCAGAGCCTGTGGCTTCTGCCGGCAAGGGAATTACAGCACCTTCATTTACTAAACCCCATGTTGAGTTTGCCGGAATATCCGTAAACTCAACCGAATAATAGGTAATCCCATCTTTACTCCATTTAAAATCAGGAGAATTTTTATGGCCTCCACTGTTAAATTCAGTAGAGCGCCATGCTCCCCAGATTACTGCAAGATTAGTATAACCTGAGACATTTGTAAGCTTAAACTTAAGATTACCGGTATCGCCTGAGTCATCAAGATAATTACCCGATCGTGCATGTCTGGATCCTGAAGCACCCTCATATCCTGTAGATGGGACCATAACTTGGTTAGCCCAGATCCCGATACCATCATTTGACCATCCTAAGGGAAATGCTGAACTGGTTCCAAAACTGGTATAGTATATTTCCGTTTGCGCCGAAGATATACCAGCCAATGAAATGAATAATACCACCAGCAGAACCAGACGCAACCGCAACAGGAAAACCCTGGCTCTGGTTCGTTGTTCCGGTTTTTTGGTTATTAATGACTGCAACGGTCCTGCTGCAGTCAAAGAAATGTGAGTGAAGTTTTTCATAACTCGAAAGATTTTTGATTTTTGATTCATTAATTATTGATTACGTGATGGAGATGCCATTCATGGCTGTCCGGTATATGTTTGAGTATGCGCAGCCGGCATTCCCGCCAGGCATAAGTTTATTGTGAGCTAGATGGGCAAGTGCTGACAGAATTCTCTCTTTGTATATTCCCCTTGCTTTCACAGGTTTGATACACATTATGTCCATCTCTACGGGATGAAATAAAATGCAAAGGCATTTAGATACTGATAAATGTGAATTCTTCACGATAGAATACGGGTTAACATGATGAACGGAAAATTTATTAATAACAGATTTATGGAGGGTTGTATTTTAGAATGCAGAAGGGTCGGGGATTGTTTGGCTTCAGGTTTTAATTATCAGCATAGGCATAAGTATTAATTCAGGTTATCAGTTAAAATCGTCCTGCAGACGTGCAGGCATTCAATCAGGAAGGAAGGAATACAGATGGTGTTATTGTAAAAAGAGGTATATATAGATTTTGCCATACAGATGGTTATATGTGACTTTGGTTAAAAACAGGTTAACTAAAACTATATAGCAATTTCGGATATTTCTAAACATAAGTCAAGGGTCAGGACGTCCCAATGTGGGAAAAATGATTCCAGTATGGGAAAAAGAGATAAAACTATGGGGTCAGGTTAAGCGGAGTTGCTGTAAGATTCAGGAGGACGGAAGGAATGTGTTGTTTATGTGGTTCCTTGTTTATATGGTACATTTGGTTTATGTGGTTATACTGATCTAATAATATTGGTATCGATCCATCAAAAAAAGGCGCACGCTGCATCTGCAGCGGGCGCCGGTACATATATAAGTTTGGTTTATTTTTTTACAATGATCCCGCTCTGTTCTTCATTGCCCAGGCGCAGACGGTAAATGAACCGGTTGCCGGTCGAAGGCCTGAACCCTGACTCGTAACTTACATTTGGTTTTATACGACCGTCATACAAAGTTGTTATTTTACGCCCAGTCATATCAAAGATTTCCAGCCGTGCTTCTGTTTCATCAGGGGAAATAATGGTGAACTTCACTTCTTCTGCAAAAGGATTGGGATACACCTGTATGGCATCCTTTAAAAGAACAGATTCAATTCCTGCACTTTTTGCAAGACTTTCACACCATGGCCCCCCGCCGGCAAATGTATACCCTTCTTTTATAATATTGGTCACGTCAAGGCACTAGGGGGTGCTTGTGTCCTGCAGCTAAGGCAAAAAGATCATTTTGTTTAATCGCAAAGCTTTAATTTTTGAATTGTTCCACCCTTTCCCGGCCTTTAGTACAGGGTGCCCTATCTGATACCATGAAAAAAGGTTGTCGGGAGACAACCTTTTTCATATTATTAGAGTTGGCTTTAATTACCTGGACATTTATAAGTGATATTTGGTAAACTGTTTTTCCTGGAAACATCGCCTACCTTAAAGTCAGTCCATCCATTTGCTGTTGCACTTGCAGCGGTGCAATCAACCAATTGAATATTCCACGAGTATTCCTGACAGGCTTCAAAAGAGAGAGTGGCTTTCATAACTTGACCCTGTCCCGGGCGTTTGAAAGATTCAAATTCATAACCTTCCAGGAAGGTAACGGTTTCAACCTGAGGAAAGGTGAAAACAACCTCTACGTCAGTCATGTCTTCTGCAGGGACATAAGTAAAGGTATAGGTTCCATCCACATTATTAACATAGTTAAAACTTTCTTCACAATCACTACAGACACCAATAAGTTCATAAGTTCCGCCTCCCGTAATCTGACCTCCGTCATATACCGTTTCTTCTAAGGCCCAAACCACTTCATCGCATGCTGACCAATCTGCGGCAAGCGGGAATTCCAAAACATCACTATTTCCATTTTTGATAGTTGTGCTTTGCTTTTCACCATCCACGGTAACCTCGATGGTTGAAGAGGAACCTGAATTAGCAGGAGTTCTTGTATAGGATAATTCTACAACAAAATGATCTTCGGTGTTGTAAACAGTGTATCCTATGGATTTGGAATTACCCCCGATTGATCCTGCAAAAGACCCCGATTTTTCATAGTAAACAACATCCTCTCCCAACGAAAGATCAATACATACATCTTCACATGATGCAGGGTAATTTGCAATGACCGATTTCAGCATCAATCCATCTGCATTGTTCAACAGGACTTCCTCTTTCTGGCAGCTCCAGAAAACACCACCGGCCACCATCAGGGCCAGTGCACTCAATAAAAACATTTTTCTTTTCATTTTTTTCATTTTTAGAATTAGTAATCGAATTATTTAATTTAAACCGAATAAAGCTAATGGGTTAAAAAGCGCCTCCCCGCCGAAGCAGGGAAGCGCCTTAGCTGTAGCCCTGGTTAAAGGGCACAGGGAGATTCTATTTCCGGTACGTTACTTTGCCATTTTGTACAGAACTGCCGGTAACCATACGGTAGATGTATGTGCCATTGATCTGGCCTTCGGGTACAAATTCAGCTTCATACTGCACGCCGGTTTCAACCTGCTGGTTGAAGATGGTTTTCACCAGGCGGCCTGTCATGTCGAAGATATCGATGCGGGCATGTGCATCCTCAACAGGTGAGAACTCAAAGCGCAGCCTTTCGCTGAACGGGTTCGGATAAGCACTGAAGTGCGGCATCAGCACAGGAACTTCCTCAAGGGAGATCTCCGCACCGATTTCAACAGACTTGTTCTTGCCAGGAGCAGCTTTCACTTCATGGATGACGATGGAGCCGCCACCTCTGCCGTTGTCGCCAAGGACTGTTGCAGCATTTCCGTTTTCATCAGCACCCAGACCATTATCATAAATCAGATCCCCAGTTTTTGTTGAAATCTTGATACGGAATTCGTCAGGATTTGTTCCTCCATTCCAATCCCCATCAATTGCAACCAGGACAAATTTATAGCCAGGTAATCCATTTATAGTACCTTCACCACGGTAGGTGGCTTTTTTTCCTGAGATAACCAGTGAGCCCGCCTCATGCAACTGGCTCTTGAAGTTCAGATCGCCTGCCTTGAACTGGAATTCAGTATTGCCATCAACATCTGACTTCCCTTTTTTATACTTGGCATTGAAACCAAAGTTGGCTTTGCCTACAACAGTCTCATCAGCTATATATGCACCTGCAGGTGAATTAATCCAGCCGCCGCCTGTTACGAATCCGCCATCGGGATCATAGACTGGCATATAGGCCACATCTTCATGACAGCCTTTGCCGGCTTCAGCGGTTACCTTGTAAACATTTACGTCAAGGTTCCCGGAAACATCAACACTTATTGTTGCCGTACCGTCGGTACCTGTTTCTGCAGAATCTTCATATGCATCATCCAGGTAAAAATTCACCAGCACACCTGCCACTGCCGGAGAAACCGTAGCGCTGAGCGATACAGTTGCATCGTTTTTATTTACCGGCTTACTGGAGGCAGAGGCGTCGATGGTGAGACCAGTAACAACCAAAGTTCCTTCGATAAAAATGATATTATAGTTGCCCGAAGTTAATCCGGAAGGTACTATATCATATTCATCTGCACAGCTATTTCTGTCTGCATCAGTTTGGAATAATAATGAACCACTCAACACTGATTCATTTTCTCCATAAACAAAACCATCATACGATACTGTAAAGGTTGGATTTACCTGACCTACGTATTTTGATTTGTTGTCTGCTGTAATGGAAAGGTTAGCTTTATTGATAACGATCTCCACAAAACCTGAAGCATCATTGTAGTTACCAGTCACATCGGTGAATGTCCAGTTTGCAGTACCACCGGGAACGTTGGTGAATTTAGCACCCAGGTCGAGACCTGCAAGAGCTTCCCCTTTCACACCAGTTGCTGAACCTGTAGCGCCATGTTCTTCTCCGTCATAAGTAACGGTAGTTCCGCTAACGGCAATTGTAGCATCAGCTTTATTGATAACGAT
>JAEYNZ010000166.1 GCA_023412195.1 Bacteroidota bacterium | reverse complement strand
CGTTGATATAATACCTGCCTGATGTAAGTTCAATTCCTTCCAGGTCTTTTATCAGATCATAATCGCTGTTATTCAGGCTGATCTGCCTGTTTTCCTTCATCCCCTGATAGGGCACGCTGGTGCGGCCACTCCAGAGCCACATGGAGGTGACAGCACTGCGCATGAAATTCTCTGAAACGCCGTTGCTCAGCCCATTCCCGGCACCCAACAGGATCATCAGCATGAAAATTCCCCAGGCAACTGAGAAACCTGTAAGAAAGGTGCGTAATTTATTCTTTTTGATGGTGGCAAGAATTTCCTGCCATTTGTCAATGTCAAACATGTCTACCGGGTTTCAGATGTTAATAATTGCTACAGTAAAATTCTGTGTGCTGTATTCAAAATGTTTTCAGGCTATCTCCCGTTTCTTTTCATACTGGTGCTTCCATTCCTTGAGTTCGCCATTTTCAATGATCTCGAAGATAACTCCGTCTTTGAGCCGGATAATCTGGTGTGTCATGGCAGCAATGTCATGCTCATGGGTAACAATGACTACCGTAATGCCCGAGCGGTTGATCTCTTTCAGTATCTCCATCACCTCGTAGGAAGTGTTCGTATCGAGCGCACCTGTGGGTTCATCGGCAACAATGATCTTTGGCTGTGCAATCAGCGAACGGGCAATGGCAACACGTTGTTTCTGACCTCCTGACAGCTCATTGGGCATATGTGTAGCCCATGGTAAGAGGCCTAGCCTGTCGAGGTAATCCAGTGCAATCTTGTTTCTTTTCTTGCGTGTTACCCCCTGGTAATATAGCGGAAGGGCTACATTTTCCATGGCATTTTTAAACGAAATCAGGTTAAACGACTGAAATACGAAACCCAGCATTTCATTCCGCAACCGGGCTGCCTGCTTTTCTGACATGTCCTTAACAAGCATCCCGTTTAGATAGTAGGATCCATTATCGTAATTATCGAGAATGCCGATAATGTTGAGAAGCGTTGATTTTCCGGAGCCGGAAGATCCCATGATGGATACAAACTGACCTTTTTCAATTGTGAGGTCAATACCTTTAAGAACGTGCAGGGAATTGCTGCCTGTACCATAGGTTTTGTGAACATTGTTTAAATGAATCATAATCTTTCTGTTTTCATGGTTCTGTGCAACCCGTTTTCCAAAAGTGGCACATTACGATTTTAAATTTCTCAGTTTTCCTGGTAACCTCTAAATTTATTCGACAAATGCACTGTTTTCTTATGCGAAACCCGCCGAATGTTTTATTTCTGAACCTTATTATGGAAATGAGACGTCATGATATGCCTTTTGGTTACAACCTGCTGCAGTACTTTTTAAAATTTTCAGTGATTTTGCCTGATATTATATATTCCTTTAATTTTACAAAATGGGATATCAGTCAATTCAATTAAAAATGCCTCCGGGGTATTCTGAAGAGCAACTCAGAAGCAGGGTGGGGAAGACTTTAAGGATCAGAAATTTCTCCTTTCAGATTGATAATAAAAGCCTCGATGCACGCAACAAACCAAATGTGCACTGGCAGTTAAAAGTGGGTGTAAGTTCTCCGGAAATTAAAGAGGGAGAGGCACCTGTTACCAGAACTTTGGATATACCATTTAAGAAAAGGAAGTTTCCGGTTGTCGTGGTTGGAAGCGGCCCTGCAGGTTTCTTTTCAGCTTTTGTCCTTCAGAAGGCAGGATTCAGCGTTACACTTATTGAGCGGGGATCGGAAGTAAAAACAAGGAGCCAGGCAGTGGCTCATTTTGAACGTACAGGTTTTTTCGACAGGAAAAACAATTATGCCTTTGGCGAGGGCGGGGCCGGTAC
Source organism: Bacteroidota bacterium (assembly GCA_023412195.1). Taxonomy (GTDB): domain Bacteria; phylum Bacteroidota; class Bacteroidia; order Bacteroidales; family Prolixibacteraceae; genus Mariniphaga. The sequence goes on along the minus strand of JAEYNZ010000166.1, from coordinate 1,425 downwards.
TTTTTCCGATGGAAAACTTACATCCAGGTCGAAACATATCTCTGCTGAAAAGGGATTTATAATCTCCAGTTACATTAAAGCAGGCGCCCCGGCTGAAATAGAGTATCTTGCCTATCCGCACCTGGGTACTGATAATCTCAGGAAGATTGTCAGGAACCTCAGAATATTCTTTGAAGACATGGGTGGAAAAGTCATGTTTGAAACCTTGCTTGAAGACATCGTGGTGAAAGATTCAAAAGTTACCACTGCAGCGACTTCAGCAGGTGACCTGGACTGTGGTGCCCTTTTTATTGCCCCCGGACATTCAGCATATGAAACCTACCGGATGCTGATGCGCAGGGGAGTGCCTTTCAGAACCAAGAATTTTGCCCTGGGAAGCCGGATGGAGCACCCACAGGAAATAATCAACCATGCCCAGTGGGGCCATAAACAACTGCCTGGAGTAAAGGCCGCTGAGTACAGGCTTACATCTCAGGCCGACGGAAACCATCCTGTTTTCTCGTTTTGCATGTGCCCCGGAGGGATCGTAGTTCCGGCTGCAGCTTATCAGGACACCAATATAGTGAACGGGATGAGCTTCTACCGCCGTAATGGCCATTATGCCAATGCAGCATGCGTTGCCGGCCTGCATCCGGGAGACCTGGCAGGAAGGGAAGTTTCACCCCTGGAAGCCCTTGAACTGGTGGAGAACCTTGAAAGGTCTTTTTTTTCTTACACCGGCGATTACAGGGCTCCAGCCTGCAGTATAACCGATTTCTTAGACAGAAGCCTGCGTACATCCTCCTTTGAAACCAGTTACCCCCTGGGATTGTTGGCTTCACCTTTATGGGAAATGCTTCCTCTGGGCATTGTTAAATCATTGCAGGCAGGACTGACAGACTTTATCAGGAAAATAAGAGGATTTGAAAATGGAAACCTGCTGGGACTTGAAAGCAAAACCTCATCACCCGTGCAGGTTCTGCGTCAGCCTTCGGGAAAATGTGAAGGATTCGAAAACCTTTACATTATGGGCGAAGGCAGTGGATATGCGGGAGGGATTATTTCCAGTGCAGCCGATGGCATTAAAACTGCAATGAATTTTATACAGGGCACAACTTAAGTTTCTAGTTTCTAGTTTCTGGTTTCGAGCGAAGAGCTGCTGGATGTTAGCTGCCTGCCTTACGGTAGGTAGGCAAGCTGCTAGAAGAGTTTCCAGGTGTTAGTTAGGAGTTGCGTGTGTTCGTGACGTTGAGAGCTGATGGCTTAAAGTTACAGTCTTGCAATTTGCTGCTTGTGAATCACACTGCCGGTTCGGAGAATGTCCCCCTTCTATGTTGTAATCCAAATTTAATTAGAACTTTTTTCTTAAAAATCAACATTTTAAGTTTTTTCATTTCATAACCTTCGGGCAATACTGAGCCAGCAGGTTATCTTTTCCTGGCAAAA
>JAEYNZ010000148.1 GCA_023412195.1 Bacteroidota bacterium | reverse complement strand
TATCGTAAATGCTCATAGTAGGAAAAGGGTTGGGGCGCTGGAATACCATGCCTGTCATTCTTCTTACCTGGATGGCAGGCATCTGATTGATGTTTTTGCCGTTCAGGATGATATCGCCTTTGGTTTCAATGTTTTCATAAAGTTCATGCATGCGGTTGACGGCCCTCAGGAGTGTACTTTTCCCGCAACCCGAGGGGCCCATAATAGCTGTTACACTGTTTCGTTTAATATCAGCCGAAACATCTTTTACTGCATACTTTCCCTTTTCGTACGATACGTGAAGATTCTGGAAAGACAGGACCGGTTCTTTAATTTTTACTGTGGTAATTGACATCCTTTTAATTATTTTCTTCTTGCGGCCAGTTGTTTGGATATGATGTTCAGTGACAAAACCATGATCATAAGCAGCAGGGAGGAACTCCAGATCAGTTCGGCCATATTCGGGTCATTATAGAATTCCCATATAAGAAGGGGAATGGCACTTACAGGTTCTGTAATGTCAAGGTTAATACGGCTGCTTCCCAAAGCTGTCAGCAGTAAAGGAGCTGTTTCACCCAGAATTCTTGAAATACCCAGAAGGATGCCTGTAAGCAGTCCGCTGAAGCCGGTTGGAACCAGAACTTTCAGCAGAACCTTGTAATAAGGTACTCCAAGTGCCAGTGCTGCTTCCTTGATGGCAACAGGTATCATTTTTAATGTTTCCTCCGTAGAGCGTACAATCATGGGCAGCATCATAATTGCCAGTGATACGCTGCCTGCAAGTGCTGAAAAGCCATTGGTGACGTATTTTACAACCCAAAGGTAGGCGATGAGGCCAAGAACAATGGAAGGTACACCCTGCAGGATATCTGAAATGTTTCTTGTGAGACCTGCAAGGAATTTATTCTGATTTTCATAAAGGTAAATGCCGGTGAGGATACCCACCGGAATGGCCATGGCCGATGCAACTGAAACCATCAGCAAAGTACCTGTAATGCCGTTTGCGATTCCACCGGGGATGGGTTCATTATTCAGTTTGGCCGTCATAGCCTCAAAGGTATCGGGTGGAGTTTTGGTAATAAAATCCAGGCTGAACTGTCCGATTCCCTGTACGATCAATTCATATAAAATCAGAATGATGGGCGATATGGTAACAACAGACAAGCCAATAACCAGACCCCGGAAAAAATGGTCTTTCATTTTTCTTCCATTGAGGTTGTTCCTGATCTTAAGTTTGTCTGAGTTGTTCATCACCTGTTACGACATTTTTTTTACAATAAATTTACCAATGGCATTGATGATTCCGGTTATAAGGAAAAGCAACATCCCAATGGCAATAAGCGCACTGAGTTTTAGCCCGCTTGCTTCGCCAAACTGGTTGGCAATCACGCTGGCCATTGTGTTTCCGGTACTAAAAATACCAGGTGGGATAATATTGGCATTCCCTACAAGCATAGTAACAGCCATTGTTTCTCCCAGCGCCCTGCCAAAGGCCAAAATGTACCCTGCTATAATTCCTGATCGTGCAGAGGGAACGATTACATTCCAGATTACTTCAATACGGGTTGCACCAAGCGAATAGGCCGCTTCCTTCAGTTCATTGGGTACCATTGATATGATTTCATTGCTCAGCGAGGTGGCATAGGGTATGATCATGATGGCAAGAACAAGGCTTGCCGTAAAAATTCCAAAGCCTTGATTGGGTGCTCCAAGCGTTGCCAGGAATGAACGCAGCACATAAAATCCCCACAGGCCATATACGATCGAAGGAATACCGGCAAGCAGGTCAACCAACATGCCCAGGATTTTGGCCATGCGGGTTCCCCGGTAATATTCTCCCAGGAATAAAGATGCAGAAAACGACAATGGAAGGCTGATCAGCAGTGCCAAAACTGAAGTGATTACTGTACCTGCAATGAATGGAAGGGCACCATAACTCTCTTCTCCGCTTCTCGGGTTCCAGTCAGTGGAAACAATAAAATGTAACCCAAATTCTTTAAATACCGGAATGGCTCCCTGTGCCAGTGAATATATCATGCCTCCCGCCAGAAGCAGTATAATGACAGAGGATGAAGCTAAAACGATCTTTGTAGTTTTGTCGCTGTTCATCTTCCTTTACCTGAAGTGCATGATTAATTAATTCTAATTGTTAATTAAGAAGAGGTTCACCGTTGAATGTCACTTTTCGTAAAATAGCTTTTGCCTTTTCTGCAGTGGCATCCGGCAGGGGTGAATAATGTACTTTTTCAGCTTCATTCTGGGCTTCACTGCTTACCAGCCAGTCGAGAAACTCCACTGTTGCCAATGCCTGTTCTCTTGAACGGTTATTGTAGCTTTGCTCCCGGTACAGTATAATCCAGGTAAATCCACTGATGGGATATGATTCAGGATCGTCGGAATTTGTAAGCATCACTCGGGTATCATCAGGTATAGTGCCTTTTGCTGCTGCACTTACTGATTCAATAGAAGGAAGTATGTATTTGCCTGAACTGTTTTGTACACTTGCAGTCTGAATGCGAAGTGCAAAAGCATATTCTGAACCTATATAGCCTACTGAGCCTTCGGTCTGGGCTATTGTTCCTGCCACACCTGGATTTCCCTTTGCACCCATTCCAACAGGCCATTGCAAGGCTTTACCAGCACCCACCTGTTCTTCCCACCGGGAGCTGACCTTACTCATGTAATCGCTGAATATGTGTGTAGTGCCGCTGCCGTCTGAACGGTGAATGACATTGATTTTTAAATCAGGGAAAGTTAAATCCGGATTGTTTTTCCTGATCTCAGGATCATTCCAGTTGGTAATGTCCCCCATAAATATTTTTTCGAGAAGATCATCAGAAAGTTTAAGATCATCGATGCCCGGCAGGTTGTATGCTATAACCACAGCACCTATGACAGTTGGAATATGAACCACTTCGGCAGGCATTTCCGACATTTCGTTGTCTTCAAGATAGGCATCTGTAGCACCGAAATCAACTACCCTGTCGGCCAGGCTCCGGATTCCCCCTCCTGAACCGATACCCCCATAGGTTATCTGCACATTGGTTTTGCCGGAATAGTTTTTAAAAACCATATTGTAATACGGCATCGGGAAGGTTGCACCTGCTGCTGTAACAGAGACATTTTTTGTTGCGCTCTTTTCACTGCCCTTGTTGGATGATTCACCGCAGGAAGCCAGGACTAAAACTGCTACTGCAGTGACAATCAAATTTTTCATAATATCATATTAAAATTTTAACTCTACGTTTAGAAAAAGACTAAAAATATTTGCCGACAAGTTCTCTTCAGGATTCCAGAACCTGAAGTTGGGAGCCAGTTTAACTCCTTTTATTGGGTTATATTCTAATCCTGCTATTACCAGCTGTCCGTCATTTTCAACCTGCCACGGTAAACTTTCACCTTCAGGAGTGGATGAATTCAACCTGTCGTACCTTCCGAACACTTTGAATGATTCAGCAGGTAACCAGGTTGCAAACAAAGAAGGCCCATACATATGATTGCCTTCAACCATATCCACATTGTGCTGATAGTTGTATTCAGCTCCTGCAATGAAGGTTTCACCTGTCCAGGCAATGAAGGTTGCAAGTGACTGCTGCTTCACATCTTTGCCCATATAATCTGCATAGATCCGGGCTGTTAAAGTGGAACCAGGCGTAAAGGTGATTCCTGCTCCAGGGCGCATGATGTTGTCAGATTGCATTTGCCTGTAGCCTTCTCCGTTTATTATGGAAAAATCGGCATTGATGAAATCTGAAAACTGGTATTCTATATTAACTCCCAAATCCGCACTGGAGTTGAAACTGTATAAATCCTGGTAGGATTCTTCTATATAACGGTAACCCCAAATCTCTTCAGAAACCTTGAACTGGGTGGTTGCGATCATTCCGAAGTATGCCGAAAACCGGTCGTTCGAATATTGCAGATAGGCATTTTTCAGAAATGCAGAAAACTGATGCCTTCCTGTCCTTGGATCTTCAGCATCGAATACTACCCTTGCATACCACTCCCTGCTGAAGTGGTGTTCATAACCAAGGTATGCCCTGGTGAGGTCGAATGCCGCCCGGGAGCTGCCTTCTGAAAAATCAGTATGGAAGTTTGTGAAAATAAGGGCTATTGGTTTCCCACCAGGTGTAAAATTATCATATTCTTCCTGTGCATAGGATGGATTATAAATTGTCAGGAGAATCGAGATAAAAAAGATAAGTTTATTCATATAAAGCTTTATTAGAAATTGTATTGAAAATACATTACAAAATAGACTCATTGAAGTTGCATTGCCATTAATAAAATATTACAAAACAATTAAATTTATTTATGATTGAAATGTACAAAGATTTAGTTAGGGTGGCTTCCTGATAGGATAGCGAACCCTGAAGTTTGTTTAACGAATCACGCATTACAGGTATTTTTTTACTTTTGGCGAAAAATCCGGTTATGAGCAATTGCTGTAAAGCATCCTTTCTGTTGTTGATCATATTATCGTTAGCCTGTCACAACTTATGTGGACAGGTTATAACCGGGCATATTTTAAACGATCAGGAAGAACCGGTACCTTATGCAACTATATATATTCAGGAATTAAAAGAGGGTACAATCACCAATGCCCATGGAAAGTTCAGTCTGCAGGCTGCCCGGGGCAGCTATCATATGATAATCCGTTCACTGGGATACAGGCAGATTGAGAAGGAAGTGGAAGTTGACAGGGATACCGTATGGCTAAATATGGTTATGCAGTCCCAAAATATTGAAATAAAAGAGGTCCTTGTGTTTCCCGGAAAGGAAGATCCTGCTTATTACATTGTACGTAAGGCTATGGCAATGGCAGCTTATTACCGTGAAAAGATCAGGCACTATGAAGCGGATCTGTATATCAAGAGCAATTTCAGGTTTATAAGTATTCCGCGCCTGTATGGAAACCGGATGGAGATCGATGGCCGTAAGATGAAGGATGTATTGAAGGAAGGGATGACCTATGTTATTGAGTCACAGAATAAGGTTATTTATGATTATCCAGGTAAATATCAACAGGAAGTAATCAGTAAAAGAAGTTCACTTGTTGGATTTGATGAACCACCTGTAATGGGGCTTATCACCTCAAGTTTTTATGATGCCAGGCCCAATCAGGTAATATCACCTCTTTCTCCCGCAGCCCTCAGGCATTATAATTACTCTTATGAAGGGTTTATTACAAGCGGAGAATTTGATATTTTCAGGATAAAGGTGGAGCCTAAAAGAAAAAGTGATGAGCTTGTAAGCGGTTACATGTATATTGTTGACAAGCTTTGGTGCCTGTACCATGTTGATTTTAGTGCAAGCATTAAATTCTTCAGTTTCAGGATTAAGCAGCAGTATGAAAATTTGGGAAATGAAAACTGGCTTCCCGTATCACATCTGATCCAGGGTGATTTTTCAATGCTGGGGCTTAAAGGCGATTTTTTATATACAGCGTCCTTAAAATATGATGCTGTTGAAGAAAATGAAGGAGTAAAACCTTCACAGATTTTAGAAAAGGAGCAGGAAGAGGTTGCAGGAGAGATGAGTGAAAAAGAATCTGAGCTTCGAAAGAAGATGGCCGGGATTGTTGAAAAGGATGAACTTACAAACAGGGATGTTCAGAAAGTAGGTCGGTTGAACCGGAAAATTTTAAAAGAACAATACAAGGATACCTCCATTGTTTCAATAGACGTTGAAAGATATAAAATCGATGATAAAAGTGATTCTGTTACAGTAACACGTGAACAGTGGGATTCCCTGAGAGCCATTCCGCTTTCTCCTGATGAATTGCGCAGTTACCAGTTCTCTGATTCATTGAAGCTTATTGGTAAAGCACAGGCTGATACAGGAACAGTAAAATCAGATAAAAATAGTTTTGCATTGAAAATTATAATCGGTTCACCTAAATTGATATCCGACTCAACGTTTACCCTGGGATATGATGGATTGCTTAATCCCTCCAATTATGGCTTCAACAGTGTGGACGGTTCCATGTTGAGACAGAGATTCAACATAAGGATACAGACTGATTCAGGGCAGGTATTACAGTTAATACCAGAATTTGGATATGCATTGGGCAGAGAGGCATTTTTCTGGAATGTCAGCACAAGGCTGAATGGTATTTTATTGAAAAATAATAGCTTTAGACTTGATATTGGCAGGATGAGCCGTGATTTTAAGCCTGAGGGGTTTGGCATCAGTCCATCGTTGAATTCAACAAGTTCATGGTTCTTTGCAGAAAACTACATGAAGCTTTATGAAACTTTGTTTGCAGGGATCAGCTTTAACCAGAGAATTAGCAGGAATTTCAGTTTGGAGGCAAACCTGGATTACAATGACTTTTCACCTCTTGTTAATAATACATCCTACAATTTGTCGGATGAAAAAGATTATAGCCCCAATATTCCATGGGGTATGGAAGAAAACAACCGGTTTTTGATGAAGCAGAAGAGCTTTACTTATGGGATATCAGGCATATACAGGAAGGAGCAGCGAAAGCCGTGGCTTGAAAAATCAGGATTTCTGATGATCGCTGATTATTACAGCATCGGGTTCCGGTATGAACAGGGAACTCCGGATCTTTTTTCATCAGTATCTGAATATAGTCACGTGGGTCTAACTGTAAACCAACAGGCAAATCTTTCCCCGGGTGCAGGAATCGACTGGCAATTGAATACCGGTACATTTCTTTATGCAGACCAGCTACATTTTTCTCAGTTTAAGCATTTCCGCACAGCGGAAATTCCGGTAACTTTTCAGTCATTTACCCATACATTCCAGTTGTTGAATGATTACAGGCCATCCACCTCCGGAAGTTACCTCCATGCTGGTGCAGAATTCCGGTCAGAATACATGGTTTTGCGTTATTTATCGTTTCTGAATACGCGTACCTGGAGTGAAAGCATTCATTTAAATTATCTGCTGACACCCGGCATAAAAAATTACTGGGAAGCTGGATATAGCCTGAACAATCTGTTCTTTATCGGAAGTGCCGGTGTATTTGCGGGATTTGATGAGACGACCTTTAAAAACATCATGTTTAAAATATCTGTTGCTGGTTTATAAAAATTAGTCACTTAATATTCCGGAGAAGCACCAGTGAGCGGTCTTTAACTTCATAAACTCCCTGAACAATGACGTTGGGGTCACCTCCGTTATCATGGTTCGTATCTACGAGTACCTCCCAATCGGGGCTGAGTCCTTCGTGGGGTAATGTGAATATCATAGGCTCCCAGTAGCTGTTTACAAGCAGGAGAAGTATGGCTTCTTTTTTACTATCCTCCAAATCGTCCTTTTTCTTCATCTGTTCCCCATTCAGCAGCATGCCCATGGTACGGATATAGCTTGTATCCCATTCTTCCTGGCTCATGTCAATGCCATCTGTATTTAGCCACCTGAGGTCAAGTACATCTTCACCTCTGATTCTTCTGTTTTTAAAATAGCGCCTGGGGTGAAGTATGGAATATTCTTTTCTGATGCGGATGATTTTTTTCGTAAATTCAAATAGTTTTGTGTGGTCTTCATTCCAGTTCCAGTCCATCCAGGCAATTTCATTGTCCTGGCAGTAGGCATTGTTGTTTCCATTCTGAGTACGTCCGTATTCATCGCCATGACTGATCATTGGAACCCCCTGGCTTAACAGGAGCGTACCCAGGAAACTTCTTTTGCGTTTTTCCCTGAGCCTGAGAATATCAGGATCATTTGTCGGTCCCTCCATGCCACTGTTCCAACTGATATTATGGTTCTCCCCGTCTTTATTGTCCTCTTTATTGTTGTCGTTGTGTTTCTCATTATAGCTTACCAGGTCGTGCAGGGTAAATCCATCGTGAGCAGTAACAAAATTGATACTTGATGAAGGCAGTTTTCCATTATCCATGTACAGGTCACTGCTACCGCTGAGCCTGAACGCCAGCTCACTTACCTGGCTTTCATCACTTCGCCAGAACTTTCTGACAGAATCGCGGTATTTGCCATTCCATTCCGCCCACAATACCGGAAAGTTACCGACCTGATATCCTCCTTCTCCCAGATCCCATGGTTCAGCAATCAGCTTAAGCTGGGAAATGGTAGGATCCTGGTGAATAGTATCTAAAAATGTGGAAAGGCGTCCTACATCGAACAGCCCTCGCGCCAGTGCTGAAGCAAGATCGAACCTGAAACCGTCGACCTGCATATCAGTAGCCCAGTAGCGCAAACTGTCCATTACAAGCTGCAGGGTACGGCTGCTTAACATGTTCAGTGTGTTTCCTGTACCGGTATAATCCGTATAATATAAAGGATGTTTTTGTTCAAGCCTGTAGTAATGATGGTTGTCAATGCCCCTGAAAGACAAGGCCGGACCAAGGTGATTCCCTTCGGCTGTATGATTGTAAACTACATCGAGTATGATTTCGATACCTTCCCGGTGATAAGCCTTTACCATTTCCCTGAATTCCCTCACCTGTTCACCTTGCTGCCCGGAAGAGCTATATTCGGCATGTGGAGCAAAAAATCCTATTGTATTGTATCCCCAGTAGTTTGTAAGCCCCTTATCGAGAAGGAACTTGTTGTGCGGAAAATGGTGGATCGGCATCAGTTCGATGGCAGTAACCCCCAATTGTTTAAAATAATCGATGATGATCGGGTGGGCAAGACCTTTAAAAGTGCCTCTTTCATTTTCCGGGATACCGGGATGGCGGGCAGTAAATCCCTTTACATGAAGTTCATATATAATAGAATTGTGCATGGGGATATCAGGTTTACTGATTCCCTCCCAGTCAAAAGCATTATCTATGACTACCGCTTTGTTCATATGGGGTGAGCTGTTGAGGCTGCTTTTAATATATCTGTCGTGAGCTGCCTCTTCCATGATGTAGTCAAACATGCTGTCGTGTACGTTCATCCGGCCGCTGATGGCTTTTGCATAAGGATCAAGGAGCAATTTCTGGGGATTGAACCTGAACCCTTTTCTGGGCTGGTATTTCCCGAATATCCTGTATCCGTAGAATTGGCCCGGTTTGATTTCCGGCAGATAGGCATGCCAGACATAGTCGGTTACTTCGTAAAAATCGATATGGGTATATTCATATTCGTCTTCTGGATTGTGAAAAAGACAAAGACGTACACCGGTTGCATTTTCACTGAAGATGGCAAAGTTCACGCCGTTGCCGTCATATATTGCTCCCAAAGGGTATGGCTTTCCGGGTAAAATCTTTCCTTCGTAAGGTTTTATTCTGGGCTTACTGCTATCCATTTTTTGATGTTTGAGGTGTTTGAATGTTCCTATTAAAACGTTTATAACAACAAGAAGAAAACGCAATTGTTGAACAAACAGGAACTTCTTTCTGTTTACAACGAATACCCTGAACATGCCTTTATTCCTGAAAATTATTCAGTCTCGTGATCATTTTAATGAATCAGGTTACAGGTAGCAGGAATTAAAAACAAAAACTATCGAATGAATTATAAAACAGTTTTTCCGGTTTTTTCAAACAATAATATATGTGATTTCCGTATATGGGCTCCAAAGGCCAAATCTCTTAACCTCCTGATTGACGGACAACCACAACCCATTGCCATGAACCGGCAGAATTTTGGATTCTGGAGCAACAGGATAGAAGATGTTACTCCCGGCTTAAGATATAAATATCAGATAAATGGTGCGGAAAGCTATCCTGATCCCGCCTCCCTTTCACAGCCTGATGGTGTACATGGGGCATCAGAAGCCATCAATCTGAAGGATTTTCAATGGACTGATAGTGCATGGAAAGGTATACCACTGAAGGAAATGATACAGTATGAATTGCATACAGGAACATTTTCTCCAGAAGGTAACTTCAAAGGCATACAGGCAAAGATAGAATACCTGAAGGAACTGGGAGTGAATACCATTGAGCTGTTACCTGTTGCACAGTTCAGTGGGAACAGGAACTGGGGATATGATGGTGTATACCCTTTTGCTGTGCAAAATACATATGGAGGCGCAAAAGGGCTTATGGAACTGGTGAATGAATGTCACCGCAACGGATTGGCAGTTATTCTCGATGTGGTTTATAATCATTTCGGACCTGAAGGAAATTATTCTTCTGTTTTTGGATACTATTTTTCAGGAAAATATTCCACCCCATGGGGGCAGCCAGTTAATTTTGACGGGGAACACAGTGATGGCGTCCGGAATTTTTTTGTTCAGAATGCACTTATGTGGTGCCGCGACTTTCATATCGATGGGTTACGCCTCGATGCCGTTCATGCGATTTATGATTTCAGCGCAAGGCATATTATGCAGGAACTGGCTGAAAACCTTGAGGAACTCGGAAAAGAAACAGGAAGGAAGTACTGCCTTGTAGCTGAATCGCATCTGAATGATGTGAGGTATATAAAACCTGTATCAGCAGGCGGCTATGGACTTGACGGACAATGGTCGGATGATTTTCACCATGCTGTTCGTACCCTTGCCACAGGAGAAAATAATGGCTATTACTCCGATTATGGAGAACCGAGGCAGCTGTCGAAGGCAATAAAGGATGCTTTTATTTTTGATGGGGTATACTCAAAATTCAGAAAAAAGACTTATGGCAGTTCAACCCGTGACACAGAAGGTGGACAATATGTGATTTTTACTCAGAACCACGACCAGGTCGGCAACAGGCTACATGGCGACCGGCTGATTTCTGCTACCGGATTTGAGCTGGCTAAGGTTGTTGCTGCCACCATGTTTCTGGCTCCAAATGTGCCCATGTTGTTTATGGGAGAGGAATATGGAGAAAGAAATCCATTCTATTATTTTGTAAGCCATCTCGATCCTGAACTGAATCGGCTGGTGAGGGAAGGCAGAAAAATGGAATTCAGCGATTTCTATGATGAAGAGGCCAGGGACCCTGATGATGCTGAAACATTTGAAGCATCGAAGCTGTCATGGGAAATCGATGATGACGATGAAAAAAAAGGCATGTACGGTTTCTATAAGGAACTTATCCGGCTGAGAAAGACTCATCAGGTCCTTCATAATACAGATAAGGATAACCTTGAGATAAATAACGATGATAAGGTTTTTCACCTGGAGCGGTGGCAGGATAAGCATAGAATTGTTGCTTTTTTTAATTATGGTGATGAAGCAAAGGAATACACCTATGCTCCATCCCATAATCTTAAGATGAAAAAGATTCTGGACTCCGGAGATCTTCAATGGAAAGGATCAGGAAATACATATCCTGATAGCCTTCATAAAAAACAAACGGTACTTATCCTTGAAAAATCAGTTGTAGTATTTTCAACAGAATGAATCCTTCTTATTAAATTTCAAACACATAATCCACTTACATGTCAAAATATAACCCTGTATCAACATACCGCCTGCAGTTTAACAAAGATTTTACGCTCAGGGATGCAGAAACGATTCTTCCCTATCTTTATAAAACCGGTATTAAAACCATTTATGCATCTCCGGTATTTGAAGCAACAAAAGGTAGCATGCATGGTTACGATGTTACAAATCCACTAAAAGTAAATCCTGAGATTGGGACGGAAGAAGAACTGGAAGCCATTACACGGAAAGTTCATGATTACGGAATGGGATGGATTCAGGACATTGTTCCAAATCACATGGCTTTCTCGGTGGAGAACCCCTGGATTTATGATGTACTTGAGAAAGGCAGGGAGTCGGAATATTATGACTACTTTGATATTCTTGATAACCATCCGGATGAAAAACTTCAAAACAGGCTGATGTTACCTTTTTTTGGAAAGGTACTCGAGGATTTATTGAAGGATAAGGACCTTTCTGTTGTTATTCGGGAGGATGGATTGAAGTTAAAATACTTCGAAACAGAATATCCGCTGTCGGTCCCTGCATATTTTAAACTACTTCAGCCTGTTAATGAAGATGTTGTTCCGGAGAAAGTTGGTCTTTTTTTACAAAATGGCCGGAATGAATTTGATGATTGGAAGAAAAAACTGTTCAGAGGTTTTGGTGAATCTGATGATCTGAGAATATATCTGAACAGGATTATTTCTGAAGTAAACCATGACTCAGTGAAAATGAAGCAGGTGGTTGACCATCTTTATTATTGTCCATCCTTCTGGCGCGATACGGAAAAGAAGATCAACTATCGCCGCTTTTTTACAATCAACAGCCTGATATGCCTGAATATTCAGCAAGAAAAGGTTTTTACAGCATGCCATGCAATGATCGCCCGCTGGATAGACCGTAAAATGATAGATGGTGTAAGGGTTGATCATATCGATGGGCTATACAATCCCTCGGAATATCTCGGCCGGCTAAGAAAACTGGCAGGAGATGATGCAGTAATATATGTGGAGAAAATTCTTGAAAGGGATGAATACCTTCCAGATAACTGGCCGATTGAAGGCTCTACAGGATATGATTTTCTGGGTATGGTAAATAACCTGCTTACAAACAGCGATAAAGGCCCTGTTTTTCATTCATACTACACTGATTGGATTAACAAAACCGCAGATTTTGAAAATATTTTCTATAACAAAAGCAGGTTTATTCTTTACAACCGTCTTTCGGGAGAATTAGACAACTTAACCCGCGAATGGAATGCCCTTCAGTATGCCCAAAAGGCACGCCTGGAAGAGAAGCAGATCCGGGAAGCAATAGGTGAATTCCTGGTTTGCTGTCCGGTATATAAAATATATCATGCCCCTTCCATTTTTTCAGAACATGAAAAGGAGATGGTAAAAAGGATAGGAGAGGAGGCTATAAGGCAAAATCCTAAGAATGAAAAAGCCATAAAGAATTTGCTTGATCTTTTTTTACCTCCGTTTTCGCATGCAGAAAATGATTGGGAAAAAGCTGATGCTTTTTTCAGGAGGTGCATGCAATTTACAGGTCCTTTGATGGCAAAGGGTATTGAAGACACCGCCTTTTATTCATACAACCCATTCATAGGTCATAATGAAGTAGGAGATTCCCCGGGGTATTTTGGTATCAGTACAGGAACTTTCCACCAGTTGATGACAGAAAGGCAAAAGAAACATCAATATACCTTGAATGCTGTTTCCACACATGACACTAAAAGAGGTGAGGATGCACGCGCAAGGTTAAACGCCCTGACTGATAACCCGGTGAGATGGATCGAAGTTTCAAAAGAATGGAAAAACATGAACCGGCAGTTTAAAGAGAAAAAAAATGGTAGGGAGATTCCTTCTGCAAATGACGAATACCTGATTTACCAGGTTTTATGTGCCCACCTTCCAATGAATGGCAGGATTGACAGAAGATTTATAGAAAGGCTTCAGGAATATTTAGTCAAAGCCCTTCGTGAAGCCAAAGTAAACTCATCGTGGAGTGATCCTGATGAGGATTATGAAAATGCCACCGTCAGGTTTGCAGGGAAAATACTTGAAAAGGAGTCTGAATTTTATCACAGTTTTTTGTCATTCATGATGGAGGTTATTCCGCATGGTTTGATTAATTCCCTTACCCAATTGATATTGAAAAATACAGTTCCCGGCATACCTGATAATTACCAGGGGTCTGAGACATGGAATCTCAGTTTTGTTGATCCTGATAACAGGTGTAAAGTGGATTATTCCAGTCTGGCTGCCGGACTGGCAAAGGTATCGGAGGAGCATCATGAAAACGCAGCTGAACTTGCAAAGCGTCTGTTCAGCGACCCTGTCGACGGCAGGCTCAAGATCTGGATGAACTGGGTTACACTGCAGGAACGTAAGCATCACATGGACCTTTTTCTGAAAGGCAGTTACATCCCATTAAAAATTACCGGAAGGTATCATAAAAATGTTATAGCCTTTTACCGGAACTGGATGGACCAGCATCTGATTGTTGTTTTACCTTTAAATACAGCCGCCCTGCCCGATGAGGTTCTGTGGGATGAAACCATCGTAATCCTGCCCGAACACCTTCCTTCCCGGATGCAGGACGTTTTTACAGGAAATTGGGTAAAAACCAAAGGAACATTTAATGTGGATGAAATTTTTGTTCCCTTGCCATTTGCTATTTTGAAGAACATTTAGATGTTCCGCTATTTTTTACTATTTAATTAGTTTACCTGTATAGCCGGTAACCGGTTTGTTCTTTTTTGTTACACTGATAAAATCACGATGTGCTTTAACCAGGTTGATTGCATGAAGCAACATGTTTTTGGTTTCAGTGATGATATTAAAGAATAGAACAGAGTTTCTTGTATTGATTTCCCTGGCTTTAATTCTTTTTATTTGGGCAACCTCCATCTTTTCAAGAATGGCCATGATCTGGTTACGTTGGCTGATTAAGCTTTCGATCTGGCTGAATCTATCTTCCTTTACAATATGGATGAAGAAGTTGAAAAAAGCATCCACCTGTTCCTCCAGATGTCTAAGTTCTTCAGCCTGAATTCTTGTAAATGGCCTGTGGTTGTTGTTGACATGCTCAAACATCGGCTCTGAAAGGAAGTTTAGAGAATGCGCAAGTTCACGCTGATAATCAACAGCCTGCACATAAAAATGGCCTGAATCTATTTCTTCCTCTATTTTTGATATTATATTGAGTATCTTGTTTTTCTGCTTCTTGGCTTTTTTGTTGAGCGTATCTTTTAAAATCAATGCTTCTTTTAGCTGTTGCCTTTCTTCTTTTAAAAATCCATCGATGCAGATTGAATATACCTGGTTGGCCATGATGATGGATTTAACCACCTGCTTACGGCTTTTCTCCATGGCTTTTTCTGTTTCATCTTTCTCATTAATGACATCTTCCTCTTCAAGCAAAGCCAGCTGGTTCTTCTTTTTGAAGAGAAGATGTGTACGTACAACCATAAAAATAGCAATTCCAACAAAAACGAAAATCATAAACACTCCACCCACAGAGATAATCCATGCTACAAGAGCAGCAAAAGTAAAAGCAATAATGGCTGTAAGAAACCAACCTCCTATAACAGCAAACACTCCCGACACCCTGTAAACAGCGCTCTCCCTTCCCCAGGCCCTGTCGGCCAGAGAAGTCCCCATTGCAACCATAAAAGTGACGTATGTGGTCGACAGCGGAAGTTTGAGAGAAGTTCCAAAGGCTATGAGTACACTGGCTACCAGAAGGTTAACGGATGCTCTGATTTTGTCGAATGCAGGTGCATCTGGATTTCCTTCTATTTTAACCTGTTGAAAACGTGAGTTAATTGCCTTAACAAGCGGAGCAGGTAGAAAACCTGTAACTTTTTTATTCATTCTTGTTGAATTTCTGACAATAACCCTTGCGATCATGCTTGAACTGAATCGTTCCACACCTTCATTTTGCCGGGCAAGATCTACTGAGGTATTAACTACCGACTGGGCTTTTTTAGAAAAAATAAGCGTGGCAATCATTACAAACCCTGAGATAAGAAGCATGTATGTTGGAGTTCCAACATGGCCTGCCAGCATATCCATTGAAAAAGATTCAGGTCCAACTCCACCTGATCCTATCCAAGCCTTGAAAGCAGCAAAACCTGCCAGTGGGACACCTATAAAATTAACCAAATCATTTCCGGCAAAAGCCATTGCAAGGGCAAAGGTTCCTATGAGAACGGTAAGTTTTAGTACTTTGACGTTAAATAACCATTTCAACAATTGTATAATAACTACCCAAAAAATAAAACTATACAACAATAATTTGGGCGTATGTCCCTTAACCCATTCTCCAAGTCTTTCTCCTCCAAAAACAGTCATTTCTGAAAAGGCAGAGCCGTCAATCCCTTTAATTAAAATGAAGTAGGTTATAGCAGTAACAGAAAGACCTCCGAACAAGGATCCAAAGTACTTCATGTTTGTCCGGTAGTTAAATGTAAAAATAAGGCGGGTAACATACTGAACTAAAGCTCCTATGGAAAATGCAATGATTACCGAAACCAATATCCCTGAAATGATTGCAAGTGCCTTTTCTGAGTTGATGTAATTGGAAAGTTCACTTAGTGAGCCACCCATCTGCTTGATTTTAACAATGGAAACGGCCACTGCTGAACCCAGTAATTCAAATACTATGGATACAGTTGTTGATGTTGGCAGCCCGAAGGTATTAAACATATCGAGCAGGATCACGTCCGTAATCATTACCGCAAGGAAAATGACTATGATCTCAGAGAAGACAAACATGTCGGGATGGAATATTCCCTTTCTTGCTACTTCCATCATGCCGCTTGAAAATGTGGCACCTATCAGGACACCAAGTCCTGCCATCAAAAAAATCATCCACTTAGGGGCAGCTTTTGAACCAAAAGCAGAATTTAAGAAATTAACTGCATCGTTGCTAACACCTACAATTAAATCAGAAACAGCAAGAGCAAAAAGGATGATAACAACGATAAGGTAGAAATTTTCCATTATCTGTATTTTTCGGCAGCAAATATACTTTTAGATGAAGATCCAATAGTTTGCTAAAATATTAAAAAATTATTAACCTTCTGTCAATTTACCGTTAAATGAATCAATTAGTTATATCAACAGGATAAAAAATGTTTAAAACTTGCAACCTCTAATCCGAAAGTTTTGGTTTAGAGAGATTTCCTATTTATTGTATATATTTATCAGGATTATCCGCATTATCATGAAAACATATTCTTCGCGACAGCTGACTGCATATATAACTGTATTGCTTACAACCCTTACCTTTTTACTGCTTATACTGATGTGGTGGCTGTCACCGGGGCTTATAGCAGTGATAGCATTTGCGGCTGCATTTTTTCTGTTCTCCTACTTTTATGTAATGTTTGTTATCAACAAGTATATATCTGATAAAATACGTCCTGTATATAAAACCATAAAGGACCTTCCATTAAGCGGAAAAAAGCTGGCAGAAAAATCATCCGATTCCACGAATTTGTTGTCAAATGTAAAATTTGAAGTAGAGGAATGGGCCAAAACCCAAATGAAGGAGATTGAACGGTTGAAAGAACTCGAACGGTATCGCAAAGAGTTCGTAGGCAATGTTTCACATGAGTTGAAAACACCCATTTTCAATATTCAGGGTTATATTCTGACGTTGCTGGAAGGTGGTATTGATGATCCTAAAATAAATATGCTTTATCTGAAGCGTACTGAAAAGAGCATTGACAGGATGATCTCCATTGTTGAGGATCTTGAATCCATCACCAAGCTTGAATCGGGGGAACTTAAACTGAATATGGTGAAGTTTGATGTCGTGAAATCTGTTAAGGATGTTTTCGAAATGGAACAATGGCAGGCCGACGAAAGGAAGATTGCCCTTGAAATAATAAACATGCCCCAGAAGCCTGTTTATGTAATGGCAGACAGGAACCGTATACTCGAGGTGCTGACAAACCTGATTATAAATGGTATCAAATATGGACGTAAAAATGGTTTTGTGCAGGTTTCATTTCACGACCTTGAAGAAAATATAATGGTTGAGGTTACCGACAATGGGATTGGCATTGAGAAAAAGTACCTTCCACGGGTTTTTGAACGTTTCTACAGGGTCGATAAATCCCGCTCCAGAGAACAAGGTGGCACCGGGTTGGGATTATCGATTGTCAAGCATATAATTGAGGCACATAATCAGTCTATTAATGTAAGAAGTATTGTGGATCAGGGTACAACTTTTAACTTTACTCTTGAAAAGGCCAAATAATAAGGATAACTTTATCCTGGATACCGGATTTCCGTTATGTAATAAATACAGTTACCTTTGTACCTGAAATATTAAATCCAATGAGCGATAATAAATTTAAAATTCTGTTGGTCGACGATGAAACAGATATTCTTGAATTCATCAGCTACAATCTTGAAAAAGAAGGATACATCGTTTATACGGCCCAAAATGGTATAGAAGCGGTTAAACTGGCTGAAGTTCATAAACCCAATCTGATCATACTTGATGTGATGATGCCTGAAATGGATGGAATTGCTGCTTGTGAAGAAATTCGTAAAATACCTTCGCTCGATAGTTCAGTTATTGCCTTCCTAACTGCACGTGGTGAAGACTATTCTCAAATAGCAGGTTTTGAGGCAGGAGCCGACGATTATATTACAAAACCTATAAGGCCTAAGGTTTTGATTAGCCGTGTTAAGGCACTTCTGAAACGCACCGGTGAAACAACCACAGTTGTTGCATACCCTGAAAATCCTAATACAGTTGCCATTGGGAACCTGCTCATCGACAAGGAAAGGTATCTGATCAGGATGGATGACAAGGAGATGGTTTTACCACGCAAGGAATTTGAATTGCTGTCGCTTTTGGTGTCAAAATCAGGCAAAGTATTTACCCGTGAGGAGATTTATGCAACGGTTTGGGGGGAAAATGTAGTTGTTGGCGATAGGACCATTGATGTGCATATACGTAAACTTCGCGAAAAGATAGGTAACGACCACATAAAAACCCTTAAAGGGATCGGTTACAAATTTATAGAATAGTCAGATAAAGAATATAGTCAGGTACAGAAGCGCAAATCCCAAAGCATATCCAGCTTCCAGATGCCAAAGCTTGTTCTTTCCAAGTAACAGCCGTGCTGATCCGGCAAGTCCTGTAGCAATAATAACCGTCATAATTGCCCACACGGGGTTAATACCCGTGCGGAATGATAAGGCAAGAAGAGCACCTGTCAGTCCGCCAAGGGCTGCCATATGGCTGCTTATGCTCCATTTAAGGGAGATGATCATCAAACATATGATGACAAGCACAGAAGCTATCATTATAAACTTTAAGACCGGTAATGCGTTAATCCTGGACAGCAGAATATACCCCAGATAATAAAATACTGAAGAAAAAAGAAGTGGCATGGCCCGTTGGTTACCTTTCTCAAATGAAAGCCTGAAGCTGGGGCTCATGGCAAGTATTGACATAGCCAGTAATGGAAGGACGGCTGTAGTAAAAAGAACGATAATCAGTACGATCCGTTTAGCTTCCCAGTTGATATACGAAAAATAGAATCCCGATTGGAATAAAAGAAAATAACCCAGTGTCGGTATGAGTAACGGGTGCAGGAGCAAGGATATGATCTGAGCCAGTTTTTTAGTCATGTTAAAGCTGCTTACGTAAACGGGCAACCGGAATATCAAGCTGCTCCCGGTATTTTGCCACTGTCCGCCTTGCAATGTTGTACGACTTTTCCTTTAGTATTTTTGTGAGTTTTTCATCAGTCAAAGGCTTGCGCTTATCTTCATTTTCTATGCATTCCTTCAGGATCTTTTTGATCTCACGTGTAGATACTTCTTCTCCGCTTTCTGTTTGCAGCCCTTCGGAAAAGAAATATTTAAGGGGGAAGATTCCAAAATGGGTCTGAATATACTTGCTGTTAGAAACCCTGGAGATGGTAGATATATCAAGCCCTGTCTTTTCTGCGATATCCTTTAAAATCATAGGCCGAAGTTTGGCTTCATCTCCCTCCTTAAAATAATCCTTCTGGAAGTTAATGATCTCGGCCATTGTGATAAGCAGGGTATGGTTCCGTTGCCTGATTGCATCAATAAACCACCTGGCAGAATCAACTTTTTGTTTTACAAACACAAGTGCATCCTTTTGGTTTTTGTTCTTTTGCCTTGATTGTTTTGCCAGTGCATGCATCATGTCAAGGTATGTATCATTGATTTTAAGCTCAGGCATGTTTTGTTGATTCAGTGAAAGGTTCAGTTCACCGTCAAGGTTGTCGAGTATAAAATCAGGGATGATGTGCTGATTTGCCTTATTCATCGGATTGCTGTATGAACTGCCCGGTTTGGGGTTCAGTTTAAGCACCTGATCAATGCCATCCTTAAGTTCCTCGTCTGACAATTCCAGCTTTTTCTTGATTTTATCGTAATGCTTACGGGTAAATTCTTCGAAAAATTCACTTACAATTGTTTTTGCAAGTTCAAAATGTTCTCCTTTTTTTCTGTTCAACTGTAGTATCAGGCATTCCTGCAAGTCGCGGGCACCCACTCCGGGTGGATCGAATTGCTGAACGATCTGAAGAATTTCCTTCAGCTTTTCTTCCTCAATTTCCATGTTCATGTTAAAGGCAAGATCATCGCTGATGGAAAGCAATTCGCGCCTGAGGTAACCATCATCATCAATATTTCCAATGATGTATTCTGCCAGATGCCGGTCAGTTTCCGACAGAGGTATCATACCCAGCTGGTCGTACAGGCTTTCATGAAAAGTAACACCTGCCGAGAAAGGGATATCTGTGAATTTATCGTCTTTGGAATAATTGTTAACTGCTGTTTTGTATGAAGGTATTTCATCTTCCTCGTTGATATAATCATCAAAGGAAAATTCATCATTGTCGACATCATGTTCCTGTTCGGATTCGCTGTTCTCCATTTCTGCTGCTCCCTCAGGGTCATCCGATTCAATTTCAAGGACAGGGTTTTCTTCCAGCTCTTTTTTAATACGTTGTTCAAGTTGCATGGTAGGGATCTCCAAAAGCTTTATCACCTGTATTTGCTGAGGTGAAAGCTTTTGGAGCAGCTTTTGCTGTAATGAAAGTCTTTGATCCATATCCCTTTTTTCTTAACTCAGTAAAAATACTACTTTTTCTATGGAGTTCAAATAAACGTTTTTAGAATTCTGCGTTTTTAGGTGTTCTCGGAAAAGCAATAACATCACGGATGTTGCCCATGCCTGTAATAAATTGCACGAAGCGTTCAAAACCCAGGCCAAAGCCGCTGTGTATTGCACTGCCAAATCTTCTTGTATCAAGATACCACCACATTTCTTCCACCGGGATATGCATTTCATTCATTCTGTTTACCAGTTTTTCAAATACTTCCTCACGCTGCGAACCTCCAATAATTTCCCCTATCTGCGGGAAAAGAACATCCATGGCCCGTACCGTTTTACCATCATCATTCTGTTTCATGTAGAATGCCTTAATGTCCCGTGGATAATCCGTTAAAACAACCGGACATTTAAAATGTTTTTCAACCAGGTACCGTTCGTGTTCACTCTGAAGGTCAATCCCCCAGTCTACAGGAAACTGAAACTGGTTCTTTTTAAATGGTTTTGAATTTTTCAGTATATCAATGGCTTCAGTATATGTGAGTCTGATAAACTGGCTGTTTTTAACGAATTCCAGTTTTTCAATGAGATCCATCGACTGCTGATCTTTTGGCTTGCCTTTCTCTTCCTCCTTAAGACGTGCTGCCAGGAATCTCAAATCGTCCATACAATGTTCAAGTGCATAGCCAATAAGGTACTTCAGGAAATCTTCAGCCAGGTCCATATTGTCCTTCAGATCATAAAAGGCCATTTCAGGTTCAATCATCCAAAACTCGGCAAGATGGCGTGCAGTATTTGAATTTTCAGCCCGGAATGTAGGGCCGAAGGTATAAATCTCACCAAGTGCCATTGCTCCAAGTTCCCCTTCAAGCTGTCCTGAAACTGTCAGGTTGGTAGGTTTTCCAAAAAAATCCCTGCTGTAGTCAGGTGTTCCCTCTTCTGTCAAAGGAGGGTTTTGTGCATCAAGTGTAGTTACCCTGAACATCTGGCCTGCACCTTCAGCATCGCTACCTGTAATAATAGGTGTGTGCAGGTAATAAAAACCCTTCATGTTAAAGTAATGATGAATGGCGTAGGCCATTGTATGCCTGGTGCGGAAAACAGCTCCAAATGTATTGGTGCGAAACCGCAGATGTGCATTTTCACGTAAGAATTCTAGTGAATGTTTTTTGGGCTGAATAGGGTACTTCTCAGGATCGGCAGCTCCCAGTAGTTCAATTTTCTCTGCCAGCAGTTCTACATTTTGGCCACTGCCTTTTGATTCTGTTAATATACCTTCTACTGCGAGTGCTGAACCGGTATTTATATCGCGGAGCAACTGTTCATCAAATTTCTCTGCATCGGCAACAACTTGCAGGTTATGGATGGTAGATCCATCATTGAGCGCAATAAAATTTACATTCTTGCTTCCCCTTTTGGTACGCACCCATCCTTTTGCCAGTATGGTTGAGCCGGGTTGTCCGTTTAACAGGATTTCTTTTACTTTAAGTCTATTCATCTTTCATTTGCTTTTAATCCAGCTGTGAATCATTATGGTTAGTGGCTTACAAAAGTAAATTATTATGCTGATTATCGGTTTGGGAATTTTTAAATTTTATGGTTTTGCTTTAATATTAATAAACAAAACGCCACCTGCCTGCCAGGCAGATGGCGTTTTAAAAGTTATTCAGAATTACCTTAAATTAACCTCTTCTTTGTTCTGTAGTTCCGGGAACCGGAATTTCGGCACTTGCCATAAAACCAACATCTCCCATAATATAGGTAGTTGGACCCAGTTTCATGTCGGAATTCATCATTTCTTCATATGTTACTTCTTTCCCTGTATAGGCTGATACCCTTCCCATTATGGCTACCATATTGGATATAGCAGTCTGTTCTGCTTCATTTATCGGGGTATTCTGCCTGATGCAGGTTACAAGGTTGATGTGTTCCTGTACGTATGGACTTGTTTCAGAACCCTCGGCTACAAAAAGCTCATTGCCTGATGCGTCAACGATGCGTGACTTGCCATCTGTTCTGGCCATTGCCTTTGTTCCATGGAAAATTTCATATACACCATTGGCCGAACCGTTGATCTGGCGGCACATGCTGTGTACGTGACGTCCGTCTTCATATACATAGTCAACGCTGAAATTGTCATACTGGTCGCCTGTAACCCTGCGCTGCCTTGAACCAAAGCCTACTGCTTTTACGGGATGAGTTCCCATAAACCAGGTTGCCACGTCAATATTGTGAACATGCTGTTCTACAATATGGTCGCCCGATAACCAGCACCAGTTTACCCAGTCGCGGATCATCCATTCCATTTCACTCCAGCTTGCATTTCTGTCGCGATGCCATAATTTGCTTTGATTCCAGTATACGTTAGCTGAAACAATGTGTCCGATGGCATTGTTGTTGATCTCCTTCAGCAGGTTTATATAATTATGCTGATGCCTGCGCTGTGTTCCGGTAACAATTTTCAGTCCCTGGGAATCAGCCATTTTTGATGTTGCAATCACCTGACGGATGCCAACCGGATCAACAGCAACCGGTTTTTCCATGAATACATGTTTCCGTGCCTTTACTGCAGCCTCAAAATGTTCGGGCCTAAACTTAGGCGGTGTAGCCAGAATAACAACATCTACACCCGAAGCAATTACTTTTTCGAATGCATCAAAACCTACAAACAGGTTTTCCTGTGGCACTTCCACGCCTTTTTGAGCTTGAATTTTGGTGCGGCAATCCATAACCCTGTCTTCAAACACATCACCTAATGCAGCAATTGTAAGGTTTGGTCCTGCATTCAGGAAGTCAATGGCTGCACCTGTTCCACGGCCGCCACATCCGATTACACCTGCTTTCAGCAGTGGTCCGTCGGGAGCAGTTTCCAGCATCGGGGGGAGGTTTAGTTCCCTTGTCTGCCAGTCATAAGAACCTGTTGAAGTTGACTTGCCACTATTGTCAGAACATGAAGTAAATGTTCCAATGCCCATGGCACCGGCAGCACCTGCAACAGCAGCACCTGCCAAAAATTTACGTCTTGAAAAATTATTACTACTCATGATATGAAATTATTTTAGTTGAATTTAGACAATAAAATTAATTATTTTTTCCAGTTCTTTCATCAAATTCACAAATAACCCTGAATCCAATGCTGTTATTGTCAGATAACCACCAGATACTCTTGGGCATCTGTGGGTCGGTACGTAACCATTCTACGGTACGGGTGTAGTCTCTTGAGGCATTTCTGACTTCTCCTACCGGGCTCCTGAATGAGCCGCCCCTGACAACCCTCTCTTCTCCTGAATCAGGTCCTGTGGGATCAACAGCTCCATTTGGAAGCACTGCATAGGCATCTTCTGCATACCAGTCGGAGCAATATTCCATTACATTCCCCAGCATATTTCTTAAACCGTATGGATTGGGCTCTACTGCATCAGGAAGTTCGGTTTTACCCTGACTGTTACCAGCGTATACTATATACTGGTCTATCAGGTTACTTTCTTTTCCGAAAAGTCTTCCAAAGAATCCTTTTTGTGAATAGTCGCGCGGATTTCCTTCAAAAAAGAAGGGCGTTTGTGTGCCTCCCCGTGCTGCATATTCCCATTCAGCTTCTGTAGGCAGGCGATAGGTTTTTCCCGTAACCTGCGACAGCCACCTGCAATAAGTTTCTGCTGCATGGAATGACATGGTGATTGCCGGTCTGTCACCCATTCCCCAGTTCTGATCGGGCTGACCGTAAGGAGGGGTTGGCCCTGAAATGACATCCAAATCATCCATTGTACGTGCTCCCTCTGTATCGCTTGAACGGCCTTCAGCTGCAGTGGCACTGTAAAAGGCCAGGTATTCATTCCAGGTAACTTCAATTTCAGCCATAAAGAAGGGACTGACTGTCACTTCCTTCTGCGGACCTTCATCAGCTTCCCTTAATTGTTCATTATCCGGACTGCCTATCATAAATGTACCTCCCGGAATGGCTTTCATGTTAAAAGATATGATGGTATTAGGTATGGTTTCTGTAAAATCTTCATGCGCCGTTACAGTGGCAGCTTCTGTATATAATTCTGACGGGTCAATCTGGACATTCCCGAAATTCACGTTGGCTGCATGTATGGCATTTGGATCATAATGTCCCACGTTTAAATGGCAGTTGATACACCTTAAAGTTTCTTCATTCTGACTATAATATAAATGCGCATCCTGTCCTTCCTTGGTGAGTGTTAATGGAAACAGGTTGTGGTGGCAATTTAAGCAGGCAGACTTAAAAACATGGTGTTGTGCATATTCCAGAGTTGACTTTTGTTCCCAGTTGTAGTCGGCACTATCCTTGAACAGGTAACCATAAATATCCCTGGCAGCAGCCTTGATCTTTTCAGGTACATAACCCTGACCTTTTGGCGGAAGATGACAATCAACACAACCTGCCCTGAAACCGGAGGGATTGTTGTAATGGGTTGATAACCTCCATGAGTCAAAAACATGCGGATGTACATGGCACATGTTACATGATTCATCTGTTGATGTATATTCAAAAAGTTTGTAAGAATATATCGAGATTAACAGGCCTATAACAAAGCCAAAAAACAACACCAGGAGCAGGTTTTTCCTCAGAAAATAGATCAGTTTCTTCTGCATTCTCTACAGTTTAAATGAAGGAAGATATTTAATATATAAATTTCAAAAATAATAAATTATCTAAGGTGTGTGAATCCTGTTATGCCATTACCGGCTAATTTAGAAACAATCAACTTTCGATGAAGTAAAATTAAACCATTCTCCGGAGTAACCGATATGTAAACCTGCTTTTTTACCTATGGTAACGCAGTAGATTTTATATGTTATTCAGCATAATTTTTATACCGGACTCATTAGATCAATTTAACGACATGTAAACGAAAATATGGATGATAATTTTTTCAGTGAAGAAAAACAAATGTGAAACCTGTACCTTTTTTTTCTTTAGTTTGGCTTCAATGCCGGAGGAGAGACTCTATATCATAATCCGGGTATTATGTTCTTCCTTTAGATCATATAAGAACAAGCTGCCTTATCTGAAGAAGGAGGAAAGGTACTACATGAACAAAATTGGCCATGTTTAAAGTAAATCAACGGCCCATTTCTGTTTTTTTAATAGTATATTCCCCAGAGTTTTATGTCCGGCCTTATGTCTTTTTTGTTCAATCATTATTATGTCCGTAAAGGTTCCAGGCCAAAATCTATACTTAAAAACCGGTAAAGTTTGAAAATATACAGTCAGATCGTTCAAATATTTAGTAGAAATAAGCAAAAAACAGGAAACAAATAGCAGTACTGGTTGATTATATTATTTTTTGGTGGCACTTATTTATTTTGATTCAAACGTTTTTAATTAAACTTCAAAATGGATTCTAAATCAAAATATTGGGACATTTTATGTGAAAGGAATATGGAAGTACTCTTTAGGAAAAAAATTGATACAAAACATATTACTGAAAAAAACCTGATAGAATTTATGCGAACATTAATTTCAAAATACGCTTTATCAGATGAGGAAATTTTAGAACAGTATATTACTATTTCTTTTAGGAAGAAAAAGAACTATATAAATATTCAAAAATCGACCAGTTATTTAAACAAACCTTTATCAATAATCACTTTCCACGAACGAGTTGCAGGCATTTCTGTGACAGCCAGCTTAACAGACTAATTTGGTTGTATATGAGATTGATGAATATAACAGTTACAGGCAGTTAAGTTAGTAACTTTCAATAATTACAAATATGGTACATATAAATTGTTCCGAATCTGGGAAAGAATCCATTATGGGAAATAACTAAACAGCTTAAAAACAAAAAAAGCCGGTGTTTTCACCGGCTTGTCCTGTCAAGTAGCGGGGGCAGGACTTGAACCTACGTCCGTCAGCTGACGGATATGAGCCCAACGAAGCGGGTTATGATTTAAGGATAAAGTTACGGATATATTCCCTGCCCCTGGACGACTTGAGTTGTTTTTCACGTGCAAGAGCTTGTTTTGCGGAGTCAAAAGATTCAGAGTAAACAAGAATCCATGGCCTGAAATGTGAGGTCCAGCCTTTTGGCAGATTGTTATGAGCAAAGATCCTTTTATCTATATCAGAAGTCATTCCGATGTAGATTTTGTCGAACTTTTGGGAATATAGAACATATACATGAAACATATCTGCAACAAAAAAGCCGGAACATG
>JAEYNZ010000141.1 GCA_023412195.1 Bacteroidota bacterium | reverse complement strand
CAAACTTACATAAAAATTATTTACACACGCACGAATAAAAATCAAGTCCGCCACCGTATACTAATGACGAGCTCGAAGCTCAATAATTATTAATGTTTAATTTAATATTAATTAGCATGAAAACGGTATGCGGACTTGACATACACAAAAGTATGATACTGTTGTGTATAATCAAAGCAAACGGAGAAAAAATTATTCGTGAGTTCAGTACTTTAACAGTTGATATTGAATCAATTCGTGATCTGATTAAAGAACATCAAGTTCAGGAAATTGGGATGGAGAGCACAGGTATTTACTGGATTCCTGTATGGAGGATTTTACAAGGGCATTGTGAATTGAAATTAATTAATCCCTGGTTTATAAGACAACTCCCCGGCAGAAAAACTGATGTTAAAGATGCAGAATGGATAGCTACAGTCATCCAAAAAAATTTAGTCCGCGGGAGTTATGTTCCCGGGAAAAATATCCAGGAGTTACGTCAATTCGAACGCAGATATGTTCGGCTATGTGAACAATCGACCCGCATTGAGCAGGAAATTGACCGACAACTTCATCGCTGCAATATTCAAATAACCAATTATGCGACAAAGATAGGCAGCGTATCGGTAATAAAGGTTGTTAAGGCTTTAATAGCAGGAGAAACAACTGCTGAGTTGCTAGAGAAACATGTACATGGAAGAATAAGAAACAAGCACAAGGAAAAAATTAACGCCTCACTAAATGGAGTTGTTTCATCTGCAGACCGTTTTATTCTTAATCAGAATATTAAAGAATATGAACTTATTTTAAGTCAGCAGCAAGAATGTCTGAATGAAATGAATATTCTGTGTCAGAAGTACTTTAAGAAAGAGTTACAATTGCTATGCACCATTCCGGGCATCCAAATATTAAGCGCGATGATAATTATTGCAGAACTCGGCGTCGATTTAAAAACCTTTGCAACTGCAGCAGCATTAACAGGCTGGGCAGGCTTACGCCCCAGAAATGACGAGAGTGCAGGTAAAATTAAAAGTACAAAAACAACAAAAGGGAATAAATATTTACGGCGAATATTGGTTCAATGTGCATGGGCTTCATCAAGGCAAAAGAATTGTTGGCTTAGTGCAAAATACCAGCAACTTTGTGTAAGGAAATCAAATAAAAAAGCTCTAATTGCCATTTCCCGAAAATTGCTTGTCATTATTTGGCATGTACTATCAAAACAGGAAACATATAAAGAGTTTACTCCAATTGTCAATCCACAGCAGAAGCAAAAGAAAATTGATTATCACAGAAAAAGGATTCAGGAGTTAGAAGTAACAAATTAATGCAATGGAAGTCGGGTATATTTGTGGTGGTAAGACCCCGTTTTCAAACTGACTGTTTTTTTTCAAGCACACGCACGTGAGCCTAGAGCTCGCAGAGGAAATTGTTTATAAACAACAAATAGCTGGTGGCAAAACAACCAGCAGGAGAACCTATTGATTGATTACTATGATATCGTATAACAAAAGATACTGAAGGAAGAAAAACAGTGTTAACTAGGATAGGTGAAGGAAAAGATTTATAGAATAAATATACAACCTTCTCGTTTAATAATATGAAAACCGGTTTCTTTAAAAATATTATACCCCATATATTGGAATTTCATCCCTGTATTGTGCATTATTTCCCCAAATCATGTGTCAGCACCCATTTTTTTGGATGGCTTTCCTTCCTGATTTTTATTTGTAAATAAATAGAAGCATACATGGAAATCAGTCATTATCTGCAACGTCAAAAAGAACTGCTCATCAGCACCTGGGGAAAAAACCTGAAGGACTCAGCCGGCAGCTCTTACAGAGTAGAAATGTACGGGTTTGAATCGGATGCATCAGAATTCATTAATAAAGAAGAAAAGTCGTACCTGAAGCAGGATTATCTTATCAGGGAGAACCGCAGCTTTCTTTACCCGGTATACGTTCCTTCAGAAATAAAGAACCTTCGGTCGTGCATCATTTTACTTCACGGGCTGAACGAAAGGAACTGGGATAAATATAAAGACTGGGCAAAATACCTGTGTGTTCATACGGGTAAACCTGTCATCCTGTTTCCGATTGCCTTTCACATCAACCGGGCACCTTCGGCCTGGGGCAATCCAAGAACCATGGCCCTTGTGATGCAAAAAAGAAAAACCGAGGCCGGCAATCCGGGTTCCCTGAGCTTTGCTAATGCCGCACTGAGCAATAGGCTGACAGAAGAACCCTACCGGTTCTACAGTTCAGGCAGGCAAACCATTGATGATGTTACCAATCTGGCCCGGCAGATCAGGGATGGAAAACACCCTCTGTTTCCCAACGGAACAACCATTGATATTTTCGGCTACTCCATTGGATCCTTCCTTGCAGAGATCATGCTGATGGTGAATCCTCAAAAACTGTTTTCTGATTCGAATCTGTTTATCTTCTGCGGAGGGGCAATCTTCCGTTATATGTATGGTGAATCGAAGTACATCATGGACAGACTGGCCTATGAAAGACTGCTGCAATATTATTGCGATGATTGGATTGTACCCATTACCCGTACCCAATCCAGGAAGAAGACAGGCCTGGATAAACTGCAGGAGGCATTTACATCCATGATCACACCTGAAGTACACCGCGAGCACAGGGAATCCTTTTTTAGCAAATGGAAAAACAGGATTGCAGGTATTTCCCTAATTAAAGATAAAGTCATGCCCTATAGTGCAGTGGAAGCCTGCATGGGCAGCCGGCTGGCAGGAGAATGTTTTGAGGTGATGGATTTTCCTTATGAATATTCGCATGAATCGCCTTTTCCTTCAAATGGAAAAGTGGATGAGAACACCCTCCGGAATTCGTTCCTTAAGGTATTTAGCAAGAGTGCTGTGTTTCTGGCTTAAACTACTTCGTTACAAATTAAAAAAAGCTGCCCGCAACGGACAGCTTTTTTCATCAATATTAAATTTTGTTATACTAATAACCCGGATTTTGAACAAGGTTTGGATTGGCATCCAGTGCAGTTTGCGGTATCGGGAACAGCAACCTGTTTTGATTTGTTTGAGGTTTCCAGCCAGGCAGTGGATTCAGGAAATCACCAAAACGTATCATATCCTGCCTTGCGCTGATTTCCCATGCCAGTTCATGTTTCCTTTCCATATAAACATCCTCAAGTGTAACGCTTGATTTCAGTTTGTCACTGTTGTCAAAGGCACGCCTGCGAAGAACATTTACAAGCCTTGTAGCTTCTGCATTATCCTGTCCAAGCCTTACAAGCGCTTCAGCTTTCATCAGGTAAACATCTGCCAGCCTGAAGATGGCAAAGTCATTTTCCATGTCACCGTTCAGCCCGCTTTCAAAATCCCATTTGGCACAGCGTGCACCTTCTTCCTGCTCAACCTGTCCCCAACCTTCAGCATCAACATTGTATTTGATCTCAATATCAATGGTGTGGATTAAATCACGTCCGTGTGCAGTCACCAAAACATTGCCATCGGTATTATACATTGGCCCGATCAGGAAAGACCATCCAATCCTTTTGTCTTCAGGATCGTAACTTTTAACAAATTCAGGCATGGCACTGATACCATTCCATGTACCCACGTTCAGGTTCAATGGAATAGGATCGAGGTAGTGCAATGTTCTTTTGTGGATATGGTTTCCTCCGTCAGCTGTACTGAAGACAATCGGAAAAATAATTTCCTTTGAGTTTTGGTTTTGAACGACAAAACTTGTTTTAAAATTGGGTTCAATTACGTAGCCAAGTTCCATGACTTCGTCACAGGCATTAACCACTTCCTGCCATTTGGCTCCCCCGCCCGGGTTCCAAACTTCAGCATTCAGGTACATTTTTGCCAGCAGGGTATATACAACCCCTTTTGTAATTTTACCGTAGCTCGCCGGTGTTACATCACTTCTTACGATGTCCTTAATTGCATTTAATTCACTAAGTACAAAGGTGTATACTTGTTGACGTGGAGTTGTTGAAGGCAGGGATGTATCGTTAAAGTCAGTTACAAGCGGCACATTTCCGTAATAATCAAGCAACATGTAATACCAATAGGCTCTAACTCCCCTGATTTCAGCAAGAATCTGTTCCTTGTTTGAAATGGAAGGATTTTCATCGATCATTGCATAAATTTTGTTGCAGTTTGAAATTGCCCTTGTAGCTGCGTTATATGAATCCCTTACAAGACTTGTGTTTGGTGACCAGGTATGCAAGCGCAATTCCTTAAACTGGCCTCCATCCCACCAGTCGCCCCCTCTACGGGTTGGAGTAATGGCCATATCGGATGAGCATTCGCTTAACAGAAAATAGTTCCCCGGATATACATCTTTCAGAGTTCTGTATATGGGTGCAATGAGAGAGTTGATCTGTGATGTATTTTGCCCGAATTCCTCCACAGGCAACCTGTCAAAAACCTCTTCGTCGAGATTGGTACATCCCTGGAAAAAACCTGTTAATGCAAAGACGAAGATGAATGATATAATTTTTATTCGTTTCATATTTTCGTTATTTATAAATTAAAAACTGATGTTAACACCCAATGACAGTGTACGTGATTTTGGATAATATTCACGTCCTTCAACACCCGGGTCGAGGCCCGACATTTCAACTTCAGGATCCAAACCTGTATAGTTGGTAAATGTGATCAGGTTCTGGCCTGTGACATAAACCCTGAGTTTATGGATAGCAGTCCACCTGTTTACATCAAAAGAATATCCCAGGCTGGCATTGTCGAGCCGCAGGAAAGAACCTTTCTCAATATAATAGCTTGAGTATTTTGGATTATCTTTCAAGCCAATTGTAAGTGCATCGTGCAGCACATTGGCACCTGGCAACCACTGGGTGGTGGCGTATGACATTTTCGAGAAGTTGAGCAGGTCATTGCCGTATACTCCGCGGAAGAACAAATTAAGTTCCCAGTTCCCGACTGTAATGATGTTGGATATTCCATAGGTCAATTTTGGTTGGGCAGAGCCGATATAAGTACGGTCGTCATTTGTAAGCCCTTCCTTGCCATCGATCGTCTCATTGAAACGGTACATGCCGTTTTCATCCAGTCCGTAGCTTCTCCATCCAAAGAAAGTACCCACTTCGCGGCCCTCTTCCACTATATGGGTCGTGTTGTCAGATCCACCACGGATCCATGCACTTCCCACCCTGATAGAACTGGTTGAGAATTCATCGCTGGAAAGGCTTGTAATTTCATTCTTATTATGGGCAGCATTTACTGTAGTTGTCCACCTGAAATTATTGCTTCTGACGATATCACCGCTCAATACCACTTCAACACCTTTATTCGACATGGATCCTACGTTGGCAAGCATGTCGGGATGAAGATACGGAGGAACCGGCACCTGGTAGGTGTAAAGCAAGTCTTTGGTTTGTTTGTCGTAGTATTCAACTGTACCATTCAGGCGGCTGTTTCCGAAGCTGAAATCAAGTCCGACGTTGAACATGGCAGTTTCTTCCCATTTCAGGTTTGGATTGGCATTCTGGCTGATCTGATAAGCCCTGTACCATTTGCCATTGTCGTAATACTGGCCTGCTGCACCATAAAGCTGCAGTGATTTATATGGATCAATACCATCCTGGTTACCTGATACACCATAACCAACCCTGATCTTTAAATCATCGAGGGAAGATATGCCCTGCATGAAACCCTCTTCGTTGATACGCCATGCTGCCGATACAGATGGGAACATAGCCCATTTGTGGTTTGCTCCGAATTTTGATGAACCATCCTGGCGAATTGTGGCTGTGATGATATACTTCATCATGTAATTATAGCTGGCCCTTCCAAAGAATGATACAAGTTTGTTCATATTGGAGTTCGACCATACATCACCCGGACGGAGGTTTTCACCTGCCTGCAGGTTATGATATCCAAAAAAGTCGGTTACAAATTGGCGGTTCTGTGCGCCTGACCTCTGGTAATACACTTCTTCATAAGAATATCCACCAAGCAGGGTTATCTTGTTCTCGCCCATCATCTTTTCATAATTCAATGTGGTTTCAAGCAGTTGCTTGTCACGTGTCCAGTTTTCCCTGAGCGAAAAACCCTTGTCATTGCGGCCTCTTTCTGTTTCAGAATGATAGTAGAGCCCATAATCATTGAGTTCTCTTTCCTTGTGCAACCTGATTGCGGCTGAAAAACCTTCAAAAATTGTCAGGTCGGCAAACATATTTCCAAACATTAAGCTGTACTTGTTCAGCTGTTGGTTATACTGCTGATTCCTGACAGGGTTACCCTGGTCATACTCCTGTGTATCAAACCATGTTCCGTCATCATTTTTGATAGGTGCAACAGGAATCATGTTATAGGCAAGAACAAAATTTCTGCCATCGGTCGGAGAGTTTTCATTGATTGTCATTGCACCAGTGAAAATCAGGTTCAACCTATCATTCAGAGCCCGCTGATTGAAAGTCAACCTACCGTTGTAACGTTCCATCATATTATCACGCATCACACCTTCCTGGTTCAGGTAGTTAATGGATGCGCGGTAATTGCTTGTTCTTCCACCGCCCGACATGGAAACATTATGGTTCTGGCTTGAACCCACTCTCATGATTGCATCAAACCAGTCGGTATTGGCACCCCTGTCAAGGCCTGTTGTATTGATGTTGTTTTTAGAAGCGTAGTCCCGCCATTCTTCAGCTGTAAGTACATCAGGTACATTGGTTACAGTGCTTCGTGACACATAACCGTCGTATTCAACCACGCTTTGTTCTCCACGGCCACTTTTGGTGGTAACGAGGATTACACCACTGGCTGAGCGTGACCCATAGATAGCTGCAGCTGACGCATCTTTCAAAACACTGATGGATTCAATATCCTGTGGAGCCACTGATGAAAGGCTCATACCCGGAACACCGTCAATTACAATGAATGGCTGGCTGCTTCCCGTCAATGAGGATGTACCCCTTAACCGGATGGTCTGCCCGCGGGTAATATCACCGCTGCCATTGGTTACAACCAAACCTGCTACCTTACCCTTTAAAAGGTCAACGGCATTTTGTGTGAGCCCCTGGTTAAAATCCTTTTCAGAAATATTGCTGATGGAACCCGAAACTTCCCTCCGCTGCTGGGTGCCATAACCGATGGCTACCACCTCTTCAATTCCAATGGTTTCTGCTTCCAGGGAAATATTTACAGAACTTTGATTGCCTACCTGGATTTCCTGTGGCCTCATTCCCACAAAAGAGAATACAAGAGTGGCTTCGGGTGATACACCTGGTAAGGAATAGTTTCCGTTTGAATCGGTAATTGTTCCGGTAGTCGTACCTTTGACAACAATTGTTACTCCTGGTAAAGGTAATCCCGAATCATCGGTTACACGGCCCTGAACTGTTCGTTGCTGGGCACCGGCAAATTGGGCAAAAACCAATAATGCCACAAGTAAAACATAAGGTAGAAACCTTCTTTCACTTTTTTGTTTCATAGATTTAAAATTTGATTATTAAATAATAGAATGATTACAGTAAAATTGTAATGAATAGGCAGTTATTTTATTATACATAAAATTGTTTTAATGGTTATTGTATGCAAAGTTAAATGTTAATCAATTATAAAATTATTGAAAATAATCATGTTCTGCAAATGTTTCTTTTTTAACGGACAGGCAGGATTATTTATTTTATACCCATTATAAGATTACGAAATTCTATATTCAGGGATTAAACTGACAATAATTTTTTCTGGACTTATGTTATAATTTTTAGTTGAAAGGCTGAAATTTTTGATGCAAAATGAAATCAGTGAAAGTTCGATCTTTAATTCCGAAAGAATTAGAAGTTAATTATTTATTCTGGTTCGTTCTGTCATTTGCTTTCAACCTCTGCGGTTACTGGTTTTAATCCGGGTGATTCTGCAGATATGGTAATCAGACCAGGGTTTCCTTTTTCAGCTTTTATAACGGCCAGTATCTTTCCACTAAATGCATTTCGCCCCGGAAGGTGGAAAGAAACCATGCATGCAGGATCGCCGTTATCGGTAGCCACAATTCTTCCCGGTCCTTTTACGCTTAGCCGGACAGGATTATCGGCATCGGGCACGGTTAATCCATTCTCATCAGCTATTTCCACGGTGATAAAGACAAGGTCTTTCCCGTCAGCATGAAAGACGTTTCGATCAGCTGAGGCTTTAAGCATGGCGGGATTGCCTGTTGTATTAACGGATGCTTCGGCCCACTTCCTGCCATCTTTATAGGCCACTGCCATTAATTCACCGGGTTTATATCTTACGTCATCCCAACGTATCCGGTATTCAAATTCTTTTTTTTCTTTTCGCCCCAGCGATTTCCCGTTCAGGAACAGTTCTGCCTCATTGCCAGAGGTGAACAAGTGTACCGGGATAATCTCTCCTTCCCTTCCCTTCCAGTTCCAGTGGGGCAGTATGTGCACAAGCGGAAGTTCAGGGCGCCACCTCGACTGGTACAGATAAAACCTGTCTTTCCTGAAGCCTGCCAGATCGATGATTCCTGAATAAGAACTGCGTGCACCATAATAAGGTGTTGGCTCTCCAAGGTAGTCCCAGCCAGTCCATACAAACTCTCCTGCTACAAAGGGATGCCTGTCCTGTGATGCGAATACCTTGTCGGCCGAGGAGCCAAACTGTGCAGTATAAAGTTCATATGCACTTACATGCTGCTTTACCGGGTCGCCTCCTGCACCATCCGCAACAGGGGCACTGATACCTTCAACCACAGGGAACAGGTAAGTACCCCTTGAACTCAGTGCTGAAGCCGTTTCACTGCTGATGATGGCACGGTCGGGGTATGCTTCATGAAATGCAGGATAAAGTGGTTCGGTGCGTATACCCTGAAGGTGGGCATAGGCAGGAGCATTCCGGATGCCCTCACCCTGGTAATTGAGGTTGATGATGTCGCCCACTGCTGCAATGGGAGAACCCGGTTTGGCAAAATTAATGGATAATGTTGCTGCACGGGTGGGATCTTCTTCCTTTACAATATCATATAATTTCTTAGCAAGAGCAGCACCCTCATCCCCTGTATACTGTTCCCCCACCTCATTACCGAAACTCCAGGCAATTACGGATGGATGGTTCCGGTCGCGGCGGATGAATGACCTGATATCTGGTTCATGCCAGTCAGGGAAAATCAAATGGAAGTCTAAAGGTGTCTTTTTTCTTTCCCACACATCAAAGATTTCATTCACCACTAAAAAGCCCATCCTGTCGGTTAGCTCCAGCAGTTCCGGGGCAGGAGGATTATGAGCCATTCGAATGGCGTTGCAGCCCATCTCCTGCAGGATTTCCAGCTGGCGCTCTGCTGCACGCACGTTGAATGCTGCTCCCAGCGCACCCAGATCATGATGCTGGTTAACTCCCTGTATCAATACTTTTTCCCCATTTACATGCAATCCTTGTTCCGGATGGAATTCCACGGTGCGGATACCCAGAGGTGTTTCATATTGATCGATATGTCTGCCACCTGTTTTAATTGTTGTAATCACCACATACATATTTGCCTTTTTGGTCGGGGGCGGCCCCCACAGTTCGGGATTTTCAATACCAGCCGATAACCTGACCTGTTCCTGCCTTCCTTCACCTATCCTGACTTTAACCGGGATGAACTCACTTACTGCCTGACCCGCAGCACGGCCATCATCACCCATTTTATATATCCTGCCTCCAACTTCAACGGTCAATCCTTTATCAGAACTGTTATCAATACCTGCCTGAAGGTTTACTGTTGCCAGCTCCTTCGAAATGATCTCTGTGGTTACAAAAGTTCCCCATTGAGAAATATGCACAGGATGGGTTTTTACCAGCCATACGTTGCGGTAAAGCCCTCCACCAGGATACCATCTTGCTGAATGGGGAGGATTATCGAGCCGGATAGCCAGCTGGTTTATACCTCCCGGCCTAACATAAGGAGTTAAGTCCAGTCGCCATGAGTTGTATCCATAAGGCCATCCACCCACAAGATGCCCATTGAGCCATACCATGGCATACGACATTGCCCCTTCCACATCAAGAAATATGGATTTACCTTTGTCTGATGCCGGAATATCGAGTTTCCTGCGATACCATGCCACTCCATGAGACGGCAGCCTGCCCATGCCACCTCCCACTTCAGCATCGGACCCTTCCATAAACGGGCCTTTGATGCCCCAGTCGTGGGGTATTTCCACCCGCTCCCACTCCTGATCGTTAAAGTCAGCCTGAACAAATGGGAAATTATTACCGGGACTACCATCGGGACGGATATGCCGGGCACCAGGATTCTTAATGAATGCATTGGCTGTTGGCAGTATCCATGGTTTTAAAACATCCCCTGAAGTTTGTGATTGTACTGCTTCTTCAGGTTTCGAATCTGCAACTTTGCTATCGTTGCTTTCAGTCACTTCAGGCCTTATATCATAAACCAGGTTGTCAGCCTCAGCAGCTGAAGGATACCTGAAGAATCTCCAGTTTTCATTCAGCAGCAGAATTTCCCTTGTGCTTTGTGTATCTACAGCATCTTTATCATGCGCAGGCATCCTGCAGGATACCAGAAGAGTGAGGCCCAATATAAGAAAAAGGAAGTTCTTCATGATGGTTTATAGTATATCAAATACCCTTTAATAGAATGCCGGTATGTAGTAATCATTTTTCCTCATCCAGCCACACCTTCATTTTATTGGCTCCCCTGTTGTTCCAGGCGTAATAGGGAATGGCGCTAAACCCCGCAGTTTTTACCACCTCTACCCCATTGAGTAAATCCGGATTAAATTCTGAAATAAAGGAAACTTCCTGAGGTACCGTAATATCATCAATATTGCGGTTATCCATTTCTTCAATGCAGTATACCAGCGGACCGCGTTCCATAGCAACCTTTCCCCTGGTGTCAGCTACTTCATCAATGGCTTTTACCATACGTACCTCCATGGGAAGGTTCAGGGTAATTTCATCTCCCTTTTTCCATTCACGTTTGATGATTGCAAAGCCTTTTTCCATTTGGTAGTCCTGTTCTTCTCCATTGACATAAAGGGCAGGTTTCTGCTTCAGGGGCTCTGTGTAATGATACAACCCTCCCGGCAGTGGATTGCCGAGCGCCCACCCCGGAATTCTAACTTTAACTGTAAATGCTGATTTCCGATCTGGTGAGACGTTGATCTTTACCTCTCCGTTCCATGGATAATTTGTCTGCTGCCCGACCAAAGTGCGGGTTCTGTTGAGCATTACCTCAGTCTGGCTCTGAATGAACAGATTGACATACAGCACCTCCTCTTCCTGAGCGTAAATATACCCCGGGACAGAAGGAATAAACCTGCAGACACTGCTTGGGCAACATGAACAGCTGAACCAGGGCTCACGGCTCAATGTCCCGCCATAGTTAAACTTATATTCCATATTGCATTCCAGCGGGTTTGGATAAAAAAACGTCTTCCCATCCAGAGATACCCCTGAAATTACACCATTGTAAAGGCTTCGTTCCAGCACATCCAGATAGGCTGCATCGCCTTCCAGCAAAAACATCCTGTGGTTCCAATATACATTTGCGATGGCAGCACAGGTTTCACTGTAGGCTGTCAGTGAGGGTAATTCATAGTTGTCGCCAAAGGCTTCACCGCTGTGCAGGGCTCCCAGGCCACCCGTGATGTATATTTTTTTGCCGGTAACATTCTCCCATATATTTCTCACCGCAGTTTTATAGGCTGCATCCTGTTTCAGGGCAGCAATGTCTGTCATGCCCGAATACATGTACACCGCTCTTACCGCATGACCTACAGCCTCCTCCTGATGAACTACAGGCATATGATCCTGGCTGTACGCACCCCTTATGGAACGGAGCGTAGAGTCTCCCCTGCTGTCGAGAAAATGTTTAGCCAGGTTCAGGTATTCTTCTTTTCCTGTTATGCTGTAAAGCTTTATCAGTCCTGTTTCCACCACCTGGTGCCCGGGAACATCGGTGTTCTTACCGGGCCCAAACACCGAAACCAGAAGATCAGCATTTTTAAGTGCTATGTTAAGGAAATTCCATTTACCGGTAGCCTGATGGTGGGCAGCAGCAGCCTCAAACATATGCCCGCTGTTGTACAATTCATGACTGCACCCCAGGTGCTCCCATCTATCCCCGCCGGGACACCATGGAGCGGGAGAACGGCTTGTATCGATGGTTTTGTAGGTTGTAAGATATCCGTCAGCCTCCTGCCCTGTGGCAATAATAGCAATGAGCGAATCTACATAGGCTTCCAGTTCAGGATCAGGAATGGTTGTAAGACTATAGCTTGCCCCTTCTATGATCTTATATACATCCGTGTCATCAAACGGCATTTCTCCCTGAACGCCTCCCTTCATTTTACCCCCGGCAACCAGGAAATTGTCAAGCCTGCCCATCTCTTCGCATTTTCGAAATGAAGCCGGAATGGTAACAGTACGATTGATTTCTATGCGGGGCAGCCAAAACTGATCGTTGACATGAACCTCGCTGAAGGGAACACCGGTTATAGAATATCCCTGTGGCTCCAATATACTGTTCTCATAAGAGGCAGTACAATTCCACAGAAAGATTGATATCAGGATGAAAGAAAATATTAATCGTACCATAATAAAAGCTTTTTATAATTCAGTTTACTTTCCGGTGATGACATCGCTTATATTAAAATGATCAAAATCGACATACCCCCCAGGCGTTTTGGTGGCATAATTGAATAACCCGAACCTGTAACCCATGAAATGAGGAAGTGTATATTCCATCTTAAGCTGTGAGCCGATCTTTTTCCATTCTTTTCCATTCAGGCTGTAATAGAAATCAGCTACATCCTTCATCTCCCTGAAATCACATTCGGCTTTTAAATACACATGTTCCTGGTTCAGGGGCAGGCTTTCAATTTCCAAAGGATTGTCATCCTGTGCGCTTACCATGACCAGTTTTTTTTCACCATTAAGGAATTGCACACCCACCAGCCCGTATTTCTTCTGCAATAAGGCAAGTCCTGCAAAATCACCTTTCTTCATATTGGACACGTCGACCAGTGTCGATCCTGTACATTCCGGACCTGTTGTTCTTTGAGTAAGCGTATTTTTAGCAAGCGTAAAATCGCTGTCGGTGCGGCCGGTTGTAAGCCGGAGGTAGCCTTTTTTGCGGTTCACCGACCAAAGATCAATGTCAGGATTGTGGTTCCACTGCCAGACCAGTGGCAGGTCAGGCTCTCCTCTTTTGCGCCTGAAATCATCAGATGCCACTATGCCCGGGGTTAAACCTTTTCCGGCAGGAAGGCCAGTAAGTACATCAGGCACTTTACCCTCCGTTCCCAAACCAGGCCACCCATCTTCCCAGGTTACAGGAACCAGATAAGGAATGCGGCCTACAGCACCATAATCACGGAAAAGATAAGCATACCAGTTTCCATCGGGTGTATCTATAAGGCCACCCTGGGCTATTCCCCTGTCCTGCAGTGCCAGGCGCCCTTCCCAGGGGCCTGTGATCTGATCTGCCCTGTGGACGATGACTGTGCGCATGCCTCCCCGTGGCCATGCAATGTTAAACAGATAATATTTCCCATTGACTTTAAACAACTGTGAGCCCTCAGCATTGAGCATCAAGTTGCTACCGGCAGGGGCACCTGCATTTTCAATCAGTATGCGTTCCGTACCTTCCTTAATGCCGGTAAGGTCATCCTTTAACTCAACCATCATCAGTTTACCCACCCCCCAGATCATATATACCTTACCATCATCGTCAAAGAAGATGGTATGGTCGTGATAGGAAGGCTTAAACTTTTTTACTTCCCACGGCCCTTTTTCAATATCCTTAGTTGAATAAATATATGTCGTCCCTGTTGTTCCGGCAAATGTCGATACATAATAGGTCTCATTATGATATCGGATACAGCTGGCCCATGAACCTCTGCCGTAGGTGCTTTTACCGTTTTTCAGGTTCAGTTCATCCACATCATCCAGTATATCGTAGCAGTAGCTTACAATCTCCCAGTTAACCAGGTCCTTTGATTTCATTACGGGCACCCCCGGACTCATGTGCATGGTGGTGCTGCTCATATACCATGTATCTCCTACCCGTATCATCGACATATCGGGAACATCGGCATGGATGAGCGGATTGTGCGCCTTCTCCTGGGAAAAAGCACTATTTCCAACATGAATTAATATAAACAGAAAGACAACAAA
This sequence comes from Bacteroidota bacterium, assembly GCA_023412195.1. Taxonomy (GTDB): domain Bacteria; phylum Bacteroidota; class Bacteroidia; order Bacteroidales; family Prolixibacteraceae; genus Mariniphaga. Next base: position 12,108 of record JAEYNZ010000141.1, on the reverse strand, counting down.
CGGCCTGGCTTTCATGAATTCTTGCTTTTACAGTTATGGTTGTGCATCATTTGCAGAGGTAGCATATAAGCCAATCAGGCTGCCGGTAAAACCCCCTGCCACATTTGTGGAAAGGATGTCACCTGACACAGTTCCGCCAAGGTTTGTAAAGGAACCTGCACCGGATGCATAGTTAAACCTGTAATCATCACCTTCGGCTTCTACCTGTAACTGAACAGGTTTATCTGCATCCAGTTTTACTGATGCAATGATTTCAGAAACGCCTTTTGCTGTTCTTTCAAGCAGCAGGTAATTATCATTGCCTTTCTTTGTAATTCCGAATACATAATGAAACCGTTCACTCTGGTAGCATGCAATACCTGCCAGGTCTTTTTCTGATCCGGGCTTATAATCCATCGTAACAGTAGCCGTGAATTTCTTGTGCATTTGTCTCTTAAAAAGAGCAGAGACCGGTGCAACAGCCTTTATGTTCGTATTGAATGGTTTGATGGAAAGACCGGTTTTTGCAGATGATATAAAATCCTCCCGCGGGCCCCTCATACCAATCCACCTGTAGTCAAGTTTTTCTGACTTAAAATCATCCCTGAATGTGAAATTGCCGTTGGGGAAATATTCTTCCTGTCCTGTTTTATTAACCACTCCCTCAGGCATTTTAATTTTGGGCTGCATTGGTATCAGGCCATTTATGAAAACAGGAAACTCCCCGCTCCAGTCTACGGGTAAAATAAAGGTTTCCCGCCCGATGTTCACCCTGTTCTTTTCATTGGGGCGGATGCCTAGAAAGACACCATACAGATTACCATCCGGTCCTTCTACCAGGTCGGCATGCCCTGCCCATTCCACCTTGTTGTTCCTGTTGGGGTTCAGGTATCTTTGGGAAAGGATTGGATTATTCTTTGCAGGAACATAAGGCCCCCTTGGATTATCACTTACAAAAATGACCTCACTGTGCCAGTCGCCTGTTCCCCCCTCGGCACACATCAGGTAATATCGGCCATTCTTTTTATAAATGTGAGGCGCTTCGATCCAGATTGGTTTCTGTGTAATATCGACCCCTCCGTCCACGATAATTTTATCTGTACCTTCAATGACCTGATCCTTTTCAATATCATAATCCCAGACCTTGATGACCCGGTGCCCGCTGTAAAGCTCTTTACCCTTGTCAGGAGCATCATTATGAACAACATAGGCTTTACCATCCTCATCGAAGAAAAGAGATGGGTCGATACCCTCAAAATTTAGCTTAAACGGATCGCTCCAGCCCTGCAAAGGATCCTTTGTTTTAACAACAATATTTCCAAACCCGCCCGCAAACTGGGTAGTAATCATATAAAAGGTGTCGTTGTTCGGATTGTATCTGATTACAGGGGCAAAAATACCGAATGCGATTCCTGCATCTTGCACTTTCAGCTGCGAAGTCCGGTCAAGAACATGTCCGATTTGCTTCCAGTTTACCAGATCATTTGAATGAAAAATCGGCACTCCCGGGAACATGGCAAACGATGAATGTACCATGTAATAGTCATTCCCTTTTCGGGTGATAGACGGATCGGGATAACAACCCTGCAGGATCGGTGAGTAAAACTCATCAGGCTGTAACGGATGATCCTTGTAAACCTGGTCATTCCCATGATAAATGAACTGGGAAAACACAGGATTGGCAGTGGTCTGCCTCCTGTTGGCACGATTATTTTGGCCGGAAGCAGAATGGGAAATTAAAGCCAGGATTATCAATGAAAACAGGGTCACAAACGGTCTAACTATTACTTTCATAGTCAAATTTTTAATGGGTTTTAATACGTATAACAGATAATGACATGGGGGGAGTAACGTATTCAAATTCAGTGGATGCCTTAAATTCAGATTCTTCAGGAACTGCAGCAAAAGGATTTTCAAAATTATTCTCAGTAGTTCCTTCACCTTTGAGAACCATCTGCTTTGCAGCGGGATTAAATGTATTGAAGCGTGACAGGTCAGCCTTTATGGTTTTACTTTCAGTTCCTGCATTTACATATTTTAAAATGATATCGCCGCTGTTACTGTCTGTCACACATGAGGCGGCCAGCAAAGAATCCTTTCTGTCATAGGAGATCACATCGCTGAAATAATAATCTCCCTGGTTGGTCATAAACATTTTCTGTACATAAAAATTGGGAGTAGGTACAATGTTATGGTTATCGAAAAAGATCAGGTCCGTTTTCCACTGGGTAAAGCCCTTTTTTGCAAGCAAAGGGGCATAAGATGCCATCACAACTACATCTCCATTCCTTTCAAGCGATGTCATATAGATTGCTTCCGCCAGGGCATTAAACATTTTATTGCCCCATGAGGCATACTCTCCAAGGTAGACTTTAGGCCCCTTCCGGTCATAGCTGTCGTATCTGTATTGATTGCCAATAAACCACGGCGGATCCTTATAATAATGCTCATCAACAAGAGGAAGTTGCATAGTTTTGGCAAACTCCCAACCTTTTTCAAAATCTTCACCATCAGAGAAAGGCCCCGATGTTCCAATTACAGATATCTCAGGGTACTTTTCCTTCACCGCCTTATTTATCATTTCGAACCGTTCCAGAAACTCAGGTGTAATTTTATCTTCATTGCCAATCCCAAGATATTCGAGGTTAAAAGGTTCAGGATGGCCTGCAGCAGCCCTTTGTTTCCCCCAGGGAGAATCGGCAGGTCCGTTTGCCCATTCAATCAGATCCAGTACTTCCCTGATATATTCATCCATTTCATCCAGGCATAAAGCTTTCTGACCTGCACCGCCAATATTCCATGTGCCGCCTGAATTCTGGCAACTTACTCCTGCAGGAAGAACAGGTACAGGTTTGGCGCCTATATCTTCACAGAACTGAAAATATTCATAAAACCCCAGTCCGCCTGTCTGATGATAGCCCCAGATATTCCTTTGCGCCTTACGCTGTTCAAGCGGGCCAATTGTATTCTTCCAGCGGTACATATTACCAAGTCCGTCACCATGCACAAGGCATCCGCCCGGAAAACGGACAAACTTTGGCTGCATTTCTGCAAGCCTTTCTGCAAGATCGGCACGCAATCCATTAGTTCTGTTCTTATAGGTATGAACAGGAAAGAGCGAAATCATATCGAGAGCCGTTATACCCCTGTTTTTTAGCAAAACCACCAGAGCGGCTGAATCACAAGCTGTGGCGGCTGTCATGGTGGCTTCATACTTTTGCCAGTCTGTTGATTTTACCCTAAAAGTATGAGCGGCAAGAACATCTCCTTCTTGATTCTGCAGATTCACCAGTACTTCCACCGGCGTTTCAGTCAGTAGTTTTGCAAACAATGAAAAATTGTATTGATCACCATCCCTGATCACCATTCCTCCATAACCTGAATTTGTAATGCCTACTCCCGCCTCACCTTTATACTGATCATAATTTCCAACAACTTCAGCATCCAGAACAATATAATGAGGATTGTTTGGATGTACAGGGTCTTTGGTCTCAACACTGATCCTCCCTATAGAATACCCCGGTGATATATAGTCCCAGTATGACAATGGATTCCAGCCACGACGCTCAGCAGGATTATATTCAAAAGAACGGTTCTGGACAAGTTCTGCATATAAACCCCCATCAGCAGAATAGTTAATATCCTCGAAAAAGAGCCCGAACAACATATCGCTGATCTTTTTGCTCCCCTGTACTGAAGGCTTAAACAACAACTGTGAGAACATGTAAAGACTGTTTTTCCATACTGTAAAATCGTGCCCACCCTGATCGACATAATAAATATGAGGAACGTTATTTTTCTTCATGTAGTCACTCGTGCGTGTACTGAACGACAGGAGTCTGTCGTTATCACCGCACGAAATCCAAAGGAGTTTCAGCTTATCTTTTGCTTCATCAGGATCAGGCATCAATTGCTCCGGCATTTTGGTATTGGGTGCTGAAGAAAAACCTCCCACCCAGGCAAACTTATCCAGGTTCCCAAGTCCAAAGTTCAGCGCCTGTCCTCCTCCCATCGATAATCCGGCAATGGCACGGTGCTCCCTGTCTTTAATTACAGGAAAATTGTTCTCAATGTAAGGGATTAAATTATTGAGCAGGTCATTTTCAAAATCAGCAAACGCCTGCACCTTATCGGGCGCCATAATGTTGCCCGTTGCACGGTCATCTTTCATCGCCCTTCCGTTGGGCATCACAACAATCATAGGCTGAAGTTTCCCGCCGGCATAAAGGTTGTCAAATATAACTCCGGGCTGACCACCCCTCAACCATTCAAATTCATCGCCTCCAATTCCATGCAGAAGATACAAAACGGGATAGCTCTTCTCAGTATGGTATCCGGGCGGCAGGTAGATGACTGCACGCCTAAGGGTATCTGTTGTTTGAGAGTGGTAAGTGATGGTATCGATTGTCCCCTTCACAATACCATGACGGATAACATCAAATCCCGGCTGGGAAGGGGCAGGTAAGTCCATGTTCTGGGAAAAAACATCAAGGCTGAAAAATAAAGTAATAAAAGCAGCAATTATACTTTTCATATGCGTGTAGTTAGAACGTGTTACCCTTTAAATAACTGTTCTATAAAAAAAGTAAAAATTACTTTAATCTACCAGAAAAGAGTCAAATTTTTTCCACATACCTTTAATCCCTGTAAGCCGCCTTTCTCAGCCTGTCCATTATAGCCATGCCAATGCCTGCTTCAGGAACAGGTTCAGCAACGATAAGCTCCACATCACTTTCCTCCAGTTCATGCATGGCAGCAAACATATTAACAGCGTATTCCTTTAGATCATGATTTTCAGATAATCTGATAATCCTTCCAAATCCTTCTTCCTGTGTGCCGGTAAAGGATAAAAGTCCTGCACGTCCCCTGTCAATGGTTTTGAGTACCTCCTCATTAGCTATAACCATTGGCTTCACCGGACTATAATGCGATTTAAGCATACCCGGCGCCACCATATGCTCCACCACAGGATCTTCATCATATGAAAGAACCTTTTCTAACTCTTCACGTGTAATAATTCCATTGCGCAGGATTTGGAAACCTCTTTCAGTGATTGTAATGATGGTGGATTCGATTCCAACTTTAGTTTTCCCACCATCGAGGATGTAATCCACTTCGGGAAGCTGCTTTCTGACATGGGCTGCACTTGTAGGACTGATCCTGCCAAACTTGTTGGCACTTGGTGCTGCAATGGGGCAGCCCGATTGTCTGATTAACTCTTGAGCGATTTCATTATCTGGCATCCTGATTCCAACAGTTGGCAGGCCTGAAGTAACAATATCCGGAACCAGGTCACTTTTCTGCAGAATGATGGTCAGGGGACCTGGCCAGAACCTGTCAATGATGGTGTGTATTCTTTTATCCGGCATGACGCAAAGCCTGGCAAGATCAGCTGGATCTGCAATGTGAACAATTAAAGGGTCGAAAGACGGGCGTTCCTTCAGCTCAAATATTTTTGCCACTGCAATGGGGTTCAGGGCATCAGCTCCAAGCCCATATACCGTTTCCGTAGGGAAAGCAACCAGTTTCCCTTCTCTGATAAATTGAGCTGCCAGCTTTATCTTATCTGCCTGATGCATCATTCTTCTTTTTTATTTGAAAATGATGGGACAAAAATAACAGTCCCCCGCTAAAACTAATCATAGCAGCCAGTAAAACAGCATATATATAACTACCAAAATAATCAAAAAGCAATCCCCCGCTTAAAGGTCCTGCAATTCCGGCAATGGCATAACCTGTAAAAACATAGGGATAGATTTTTGCCAGGTTAATGATCCCGTACATGTTGGCGGTCTCTTTGGCAAAAAGGACAAAGTTGCCTCCAAAGCCAAATCCTATCATTACCGAGAGCAACAGGTACAGGTAATCATTCAGGTTCAGGTAACCAAATAATAAGATTCCAAGAGCCTGAAGGGTCAGGGCAAAAAATATATTAATCCCTGCACTGGTATAATCGCTGATAAAACCCCAGAATAGCCTTCCCATAAAATTTGAAACGGCAAAAAAAGAGACTCCCAGGATCAGCATGTGCTCGCTTAAACTACTCTGGCCACCCAGTATTTTCAGATTTCCTATAATCAATAATCCGGAAAATGTGCCCAGGAATATCCCAATAAAAAGTTTACGGAAAGCCTTCGAAGCCAGAAAGCCGGGCTTAATGAACTTCTTTGCAGTAACAGGCAAAACAGTTTGAAAAATAAAATTCGAAAACAGGAAAATTAAAAAACCATATGAAACTCCAATTACAACAAACAGGTCAAAAATATCTTTCCCCGACTGTAAAACCACTTCTGCCACTGTTGACATAAGTATGGCTCCCAGTCCAAATCCTGCAGCTGCAATGCCCGTTATCAGACCTTTCTTTTCTGGAAACCAGGTGACGGGGACAGTAATTGAAACCAGGTACCCGAACCCGGTGGCGATCCCTGCAAGAATTCCAACTCCAAGAAAGATGATATAAAAATTACCACCTGAAATTCCTGCCAGCAGGTATCCTGACATAAACAGAATCGCAGAGATATATGCCAGAACCCTGGGCATTACCTTTCCGGCAAGTCGGCCTGCAAAAATCATGGTTACAGGAAAAACAGCAATCACAGTACCGAAGATGAGCTGCGTTTGTGTTGTTGAAAAACCATAATTTTCAATCAGTTCAGCAGCAGTGATGCTCCACGCATATACTCCTCCAAGGCAAAGCATGATGATAAAAGAAGAAAGGATTGTAAGGTACTTCTTCATTATTAATTTTTAATTATCCTGATTAGAAAGGCCTCACCTATTGCATGATAAACTGATTCCTACCCCTGTTTAATAGTTGTCATGCCTTGCACCAGGATTGCATAAAAGATGCACAAAAGTACCAGAACTTTTGAATTAAATGAATCAATAGTGCTTTGAGGATGGCCTTTCAGTTTATCTTAACGAAAGACAGTTCTGCAAACTGACCTGAATAATACTAATTTATGGATAAGCAGTTACAAAATCATAGCCGCTTTCAATCCATGCTGCTTGAGTTCAAAATTGATGACAACACCTTTTCATCCACCTCAACCTTGTATAACCCACGAAGTTCTTTTACCCATTGATTCATGAGCCATTCCTGGTAATCATCCTGAACCGGTTCAAAAACCTCTTTTAGAGTGATATCTTGCAAACTGACAGGATAATTCATCCGGTTCTCTTCAAAGAATTTTTTTAACCCTGCACTGTCTGATGATGCCTTTTGCCAAACCTGCTGTTTGGTGATCTCAAGCAGCAACATGCCATCTCTGTACTCCTCATACTGATACCTGAATACAGGATATTTTTCAGGAAGTTTATAATTCTCATATTGGATTAATCTGTTTGAAACAAATTGCTCATAATGATTTCTGATAAAATCATTCACTGGCAATTTCATGCCGTTGTAATCAATATTTTGCAAATAATCCGAAAAATCATTTACTGTAACGCCTTTACCATCAATAAAAAATAAGTTTGCTTTTAATTTCTCACCGGCAGGTGGTGTCCATGTCCCTTTATAGATCCTTTCATCTGCAAATTCTGTAAAAAAGTTTAGCAGTTCCTTATTCTCCTTGAAATTCCATTCCTTTTTTAAACGGGAAACAAAAGCATCCTTTATTATGTCTTTTCTTTCATCTTTTGTTTCCTCAATCATAGAATATAATTCATTGTCATCAGGGAAACTCTCTGATTTCCTTTTATTAACCAATTGAATAATAAAATAACCTGAATGTGATTTCACTGGTTTTGATATTTCACCCGGCGCCATATGATAAACAGCTGATTCATAAGCATATTCTGACTGAAATGCTGTGATATAACTGGTGTCTCCATGATTGACTGAAATGAATGGATCCTGAGACAATGTTGTGGCTACCTCTTGAAAGGAACCTGCCTGCTGAATTTGACGGTGAATCTGAACAGCTGAATAATATGCTTTTAATGTATCTTCAGGACTTGCTTCCACAGGAAATTTTACCAGTATATGATTTGTTCTCCATTTATAATTCAACCTTTCCTTAGCCTCCTGTGCCAGTTCATCAATCTTCTTCTGGTCAGTTAAATAAGGTGCTGCCAGCAGCAACCTGTATTCAGCCAGTTCATTAATGAAGCCAATCTGATGATGAAGCCGCTGTTCCCTTGCCATGGCAAGTTTAAGATGGAAATCAATAAATAATTCAATGTATTCCTGTACATTCTCCTGATTCAAATCCTTGTAATTCTGATTAAAATGATATAAAAACTCCCCTTTGGTAATTTTCCGGTCATGAACTGTCAGCAATACTTCATCCCCTGTAGTTCCTGCAGATCCACCTAAACAAAATACCATCAGAATGAACATCGTAAACAAATGTCGCCATCCTGCATAGAAATATGGTTTGATTATATTCATATTTAAACCTTACTGGCTTTGTCCCTCCCCTGTTTGTTGATTAATCAATTGGCTGGAACCTTATCAAGATTCCAGCCAATATATATAATTTAAAACATTTAAAATTATCTATTTTCTAATAATCTTACCTGCCGATATGCTTTTATGGCCGTTGCGTGTCTCGAATTGTATCTGGTAAAGGTAAACACCCGATTGAAAGACATTACTGAGGTCGACCACCAGTTGATTATTACCCCGGATGATGTTATCCCTTACAACCAGCAATTCTTTTCCCAGCATATTGTAGATACTGATTTGCAGAGAAGAAGCTTCTTTTGAATCGATCTGAAAGGTAACCTGATTTTGAAAAGGATTAGGATATGACCTAACAGCAAAATTTCTGTTTAAATCAACCTTTCCTGCCGAAACTACTGTATATGGTTCCCATCGTGGATCCCCTAGTGGTGCCCCACCGTCTGCAGCTGTCGCAGAACGTGAATCTGCATTATAGCTGAAATCAAAAGCACCTTCCTGAACCTCACCAAGTACGTCAGGATCTTCATCGGCATAAGGGCTGGGTGGGTTAGTGCCTGATATTTCCCATCCATTTTCAGTGTAAAACTTCCAGTATTCCAGGTTTAAAGGAGGTGGATTTTTAAAAGTAAGTTCTTCCCTGAATAAACCTGTGGTATCTACCTGCCCGTTTTCAATAAAAGCAACAATATCCGGCACTACCGGCTGGTTTAAGGAAAGCAGTGAATCTGAATAGAACCAGTTGGTACGTAAAGTTTCCCTGTACCAGATCGTATCCGTTTGTTCGGTGTCCCAATCATTAAAACGATAAAGCGTATCAGGCCCGAATTCATCTAAAATATCACCAATCTCCTGCTGCACATACCAGTTGTTGTCACTGAGATCAAAGTACCTGTTTGCATCAGTATATTCATCAATTTCACTTCCAAAAATGGAGTCAAGTGCAAAAAAGCCTTCATGGGCAGTGTTATCACCTCTGTATAAAAAGTTGTAAAAGATATTGTTGGTTACATTGGCCTTGAAAATATAATCCAAGGCAAAATTATGATTGAAACTGGTCTGATAAACTGTATTGTGATCAAAGTTTGCAAACATGGTAGCACCACCGTCTGAGCGAAGTTGCGTGGCTCCGTTATTGTAAATGGTGCTGTTTGAAATCCACAAGGTATCATTTGGATTTCCTCTTGAATCAATCACCCTGCCGTTGGATGGATTGTCAGGCAAAATACTGTTTCTTAAAATAGAGTTTGTAATTTTAATTGTATTAGAACTGGAACTGGTGCGAACCAATGACTGGGCAGCATAATCCAGTACACAATCATCGATCAGGATTCTGCAACTATCTGCAATCACCCTTATAGGCTGAACATTGATTGATCCCAATTCATCTCTTCCCTGAAGATACAGGCCTTCGATGGTGAGATGCCCGCCTGGTTCAAACTGGCGTCCTGATTCACCTAATTCATCCACCGCAGCCTGAAGTACAGGTTTAGAACCTTCACCTTCCTCAGCCCTTATGTGGAGTGTGTAACCAGAGTGGGAAATTGTACCATTTAGAAGGTAAAGCCCATCCCGTTTTAGTTCAAAAATGGTGTTATCACCATTTCCTGCTGCTTCAACTTCAGCAATAGCATCATTCAGGGCTCCAATCTCAAGGCCTGCATCGGGTTCTACCACCACGACATTTTTCTGCCCAAAGGCAGTGAAGCCCCAGAGGAATGTGCCCATCATAAACAACATGTAAATTTTTTTCATGATAAATACTTTTAATTAGAAATTATGAAAATTATATTTAAGCCCGATCTGGGCCATATATCCATAGTACTCAACTTCACTGATGTAACCGGTTAACAATCTCACCGACCTGTCTGGCTGATTAAATATATTCGACACATTGGCATTTAGAGTGATTCGCCTGCCAATCTTCTGGTTTAACTGAAAATCCCACCGTCTGAATTCCAGTGTGCCTTCCCTGTCTGCACCATCCGGCCTTCTCTGTTCCCGGGTCAGGATATCATCCTGAAAATTATATGAAAGCCGCACCGATAATCCTGCTTTCCGGTTATCGTAACCCAATCCAATATTGGCCAGATAGTTAGGTTGTGATAACAGACGGTCTACATAGGCAGTGTCCTGATTCAAAAAGATAATCCTGGGAACTCCAGGTACAGTTCCATAATCCGGATTCAGACCTCTCACAATAAGTGTTTCAGCATATTTGGTTGTGGATTCCATCAGAGAAAAGTTGAGGTTCAAAATGAATCCTTTGACAGGAAGAAAATCAAGATTTGCCTGAAGATCAAATTCCAGCCCCCGAATAGTAGAAAGATTCTGATTATTCACAGGGTAAAGTACCTTATATCCTAACGAACTATTTGGAAGCAATAATAATCCCGGATCGGTATTAGTTCCGGCACGTACCAGGGCAGTTCTGTTCCACAGAAAATTTTCAATATTTTTTTGAAAGGCACCTAAAGTCAGTAACCCAAGGTTCGGTTTGAAAAATGTTAAAATAACATCAAAGTTCTCTGAAGCTGCCGGTTCTAGAAGGGTATTTCCCAATTCAACCTCCTGACCACTTACATTTATAATCCGTCTGGGTGCAAGCTGATTGTAATCGGGCCTCGATAATGTATTGGTATATGCAAGACGGATGTCAAACCAATCGGTCGGTTTTATGCGTAAATGTATCTGGGGAAGAAAATGATGATAGCTGTTGCTTGCTGTTGTATCCCTGAATTCGACCGGCTCATCCCTGTTTGTGCCTTCTGGTATGGATTCCGCAATATATGCATCGTATTCGAGCCGGGTCTTCTCAAACCGGATTCCCGGAATGAATGTTACATACTTCCCAAGATTAACTTCCGACATCAGATAATAGGCCTGGATGGATTCATCTGTTTTATAGTCATCCTTTGCGCCGGCACCTATAAAATACTCAAAATCTTCAAGATAATCCTTGTATATTCTGGCCAGCAAATCCCTGTCGATGACTTCATCAACCTTAAGGTGTTCATAATCTCCGTTTAAAAATTTACCCGGCACATAATTTTCATCCAGAAAATTTAAAAGCTGAATCTTTCCAACTGTACCTGTAGTAGTCAGGGTATAATCGGGGTATACCTTCAGGAAATCCTGTACATCAGCAGGATAATCAATTCTTCTGCCTGTACGGCGGTTAGTCCGCTCTCTGTTTTTATACCGGTGCTTTGCGCCTAACTTGATGTTGCCGGAAATATTTCCAATTCTGTAAGGTGTTTGAAAATTTAAATAATAACTCGTTTCAAGTTCATCAGCCTTATAAGTCAGATTCCTCGATTCATAAAAATAATACTGATCCAGAGATTCTTTTAAATTTTCAGGGGCAGGAATAAGTTCAGGTGGGCCAATATCAAACGATGAACGTGATGTATACCCTTGGAAAGCCGACTGTTGCCTGAAATCAACCCTGACTCCATGTGGCTTCCTGTTAATGGATTGGGAACGTGCCAGACCCCAGTCCAATACTGAACCCAGAATAAAATGTTTTCCCTCCAGTGAATTTGAGATCAGCAACTGGTTAATCTCTTCCTGGTATTGACGGATGTTGATATAATTACTGCCCAGGTTGTAATTTTTTGTCCTGTCATATATATCGCGGTCAAGATAACCCACAAAGTTACTTGTTTTGATGGTAGTGGATTTACCAGCCCTGAAATCAGCCAGAAAACTTCCACCCGCCC
>JAEYNZ010000125.1 GCA_023412195.1 Bacteroidota bacterium | reverse complement strand
TTGTGGCATTTTTTTTCTTTTGCCACCAAGGCTCCAAGGCACCAAGAAATCACAAAGAAGAGACACTTATGATATAAACTTCAATCCATGTCATAGCTTCATTGTGCCCCATTTTGTTGGGGTGACTCCTCGCAATGACGATCATATGATCACAAGATTAGGAGGAAGAAAAAGCCGGCTCCGTCGGCTTTTTCTTCCTCCTAAAACTGCGAGCCGGGTTATTGCGAGGGAGGAGGCACGACGACCGAAGCAACCTTTAAGCACCCGATGTATTAGAATTAAAGCGTTTGGAGAAGGTATGGCACGATGACAGAAGCAACCTGTATGCATACTATTTTTAGCTATTACGGACGAACCTCAAACCTGGTTACTTCAATGCATTTCTTTTCTTCTTCCCCGACCTGCATAAGAAAGCATATACTATACTTAAAATAACAGCACCGGTAACTGCTTTTCTGATCACTCCTTTCCTGTTGTACTTCCAGGCTGCAATGCCCCCGGCTTCCTTAAAAAAATTGGGAATATGGCCGCTTTTGATGTCATCAATTATGGCTTCGACTACATTGACCCGGTCGGCAAAGAAAAGGGGTAACCAGTGCCCGAAACTCCCTTCGCTGTAATCAAATGCGTACCGTCGGATTGCACCACTTAGTCCGGAAGGAGGTGCAGATGTACCAAATACTGCACTTACCCCCGGCCGTTCATTGGAATGCAGGATTTCTACATTCACTTCCTGTTGCGGTGGCTTTTCGTAATTTAACCTCTTGTGGTCATCACCTGTATAATTTTTCATCGGGTAGGTAGGATCATTTTTAGGATCAGCATCTACGCCCCACCCTTTTATATGTGCAAACTTTTCTGATTGTTCCATTTTATATCTTTAAAAAATTATGATGGGATTAATACCGGTTTTATGCAGTTATCCAGTTTAGCCGAAAATATATGATATGCCTCAGCGATCTCATTCAAAGGCACGCGGTGCGTTATAATAGCCTTAGGATTAATCAATCCATCCTGAACATGCTTGATTAACTTTGGCAGGTGCCTTTTCACTGATACCTGGTTTGCCCTGATGGTTATGCCCTTATTTACAACATTGCCTATAGGGATCAGGTTGCCTATGGGACCGTAAACTCCAACGATGGATACAATGCCTCCTTTTTTCACTCCATTTATAGCCCATTGTAATGCCAGTCCGGATCCGGATTGCAACATGAGTTTCTTGCCTGTAATGGTCTGCAACTTACTCCCTGAGGCTTCCATTCCAACTGCATCGATGCATACATCGGCACCAAACCAGCCGGTTGTTTCCTTCAGGAATTTTACAGGATCTTCCATCGACCTGAAGTTATAGGCTTCACATTGGGCATACTGGCGAACAAAATCGAGCCGGTATTCCAGCTCATCAAGCACAATTACCCGGCCGGCACCAAAGAGCCAGGCGCTTTTTGCGGCCATTATACCTATTGGTCCGGCGCCAAAAACAACAACAGTGTCGCCGGTTCTGATGCCTCCCATTTCTGCAGCCTGGTATCCGGTCGGGACAACATCGGTCAATAATACAGCATCATCAAGGTCCATTCCTTCCGGAATAACAGTCGGGCCAACATCGGCATAGGGAACACGCACATACTCTGCCTGTCCACCATCGTACCCGCCTGCTGTATGGGAATATCCAAATATTCCTCCCAGGGCTGTAGCTTCAGGATTTGCCTCATGGCAATTTGAATAGAGTCCCTGCCTGCAGAACACGCAAGTGCCGCATGCAATATTAAAAGGCACAATTACGGCATCGCCTGTTTTCAGTTTTTGAACTCCTGTACCAACTTCTTCCACAACTCCAACAAACTCATGCCCGAACGTCATTCCCACGCGGGTATCAGGAATAAGGCCATGGTATAAATGAAGGTCAGAGCCACAAATACAGGAACGTTCTACTCTGACGATGGCATCCTGGGGGTGAAGAATTTCGGGATAGGGTTTTTGTTCTGTGCGGACACGATAGGGTCCGCGATAAGTCATTGCCAGCATATTTGATATTTTAGGGTTAAAACTCCCGTTTATCAACATAAAAGCAAAGGTCCGGATTGATTTATCAAAAAGTGTGCTTGAACGTTTTTACCTGCCTGTAAAAACGATATGTTATTGATAATAAGACATAACAGATATTTTCCATTACACCTTCACATGTAGAAAAATAACCTCATTTGGGGATTTACTGTCCTTTGAACCTCATACCAATAATTAAAAAAACAGCCATGAACTACATCATGGCTGTTTTTTCTGATCCTGTGATCAGGTTATTTATAAAACTGCCTTGCTGGCATCGGTCAATTTTTTAGCATTTTGGTTTCCCGGATCAAGAGCAAGTGCTTTTTCCAGAACATCTACTGCTGCCCTGAACTCTGTTTTTGCTTTTTCAACTTCAGTGTTATAAGCATCATCAGCTGTTGACAATGACCCGCTGTTTACTTTCTGATTCGCTGCAGTTAATATAGCCACACCTTTTTTATAAAGTTCGTTCCCTTCAGATACATATACATTAGCGAGTGCCGAAGTAATACGTTCTTCTTTTGGGAATTTTTGTGCACCTTCTTCAAGAGCTGCCTTATATTCTTCTTCCTTATTTTGTTTGCGAAGTGTTACTGCTTTATAATAAAGAGCTGTTTCCGCGCGATAATTGTTTTCCACACTCTTACTGAACAATTCAACCGCCTTATCTAAAAGTTCTCCCCGGTACGCAGCAATAGCTGCATTGTAAACCAGCGGCTCGGTTTCCCCTTCAGCAGTTGCAATGGCTTTTTCATAGCTTTCAACTGATTTTGCGTAATCTTCGCTGTCGTTATATGCCAATGCTTTATATTCATGACTTTTTGAAACATTAACGCCTGCTTCAATGGCTTTATCAAAATATTCAACGGCACCTTTCAGATTGTTTGACTTATAAGCTGCAAAACCGATGTTGAAATTAATGCTGGGATCCACCTGTACATCGCCAATGTTTTTCATGGCATCATCATAAAGCGTGAAAGCTTTTTCATAATTTTCGGCCTTCATTGCCTCATTTCCCTGGTTAATTTTTTCTGCTGCATCCTGTGCATAGCTAAAGACTGATATCAGAAGAGCAGTCATTACCAAAATCAAGTTTTTCATTTTTCTAAATTTTTAATTTTTTATTTTCCTTTTATTATATTTTCCTGGTAAAGCATCAAAAATAACAATATTGTTTAAAATTCCTATTCCTAAATTCATCAGCTTTTTCAGATTAACTATAATAACAGGTATTTCAAATATCCTGCCATAAAGTTTGCTGACTTGCCCAAAGGGTAGCATAATAACCTTTAAATAAACGTTCTTCTATAAAAAAAGTTGATTTTGTCGGCTATTTTTAACAGTAAAAAGAAAGAAGTTTTGCAAGTTCAGCAGAAAATGAAGAAAGAAACTTTCTGGCGTTTCTGATGGATGTTTTTTCATCTACAGGAGCAGGTAAAATACTAAAAGCACCACCATTAAAAATGGTGCAGGCTTCCGGTTCTATTGAACCGCCTATGGCAATAACGGTTTTACCTGCTTCATGAGCCATACCGGCAACGACTTTAGGAGCTTTGTTCCTGAGGGTCTGGGCATCGATTTTTCCTTCGCCTGTAATCACAATATCCGCCCATTCGATATGTTTTTCAAAATGAAGTGCCTTAAGAACAAACTCAGCACCAGGAACGAGTTCAGCATTAAAATATGCAAGCAGTGGTAAAGCCATTCCTCCAGCAGCCCCTGCACCCTTTAAAGTTGCAAATTTCCTTCCGCTGTCTGTTTCCAGGAGTCTGCTCCAGTGCCCAAGATTTTTTTCAAGCTGAAGAACCATTTCTGCATCTGCACCTTTTTGAGGTCCAAAAACGAAAGCAGCCCCTGTTTCCCCTAAAAGGGGATTATCCACGTCGATTATGATTTTAAATGAAACATCAGGAAATTTTTCAGGACGAACTATTTGGCTAATGATTCCTGTATTATATCCATTTCCGGCCACCGGGTTATGGTCAGCATTCATAAGTTTAAACCCCAGAGCTTCCATAATTCCTGATCCACCATCTGCAGTTGCGCTTCCCCCTGCACCTATCCATATCCGGGTGCAGTTGTTTTCAATAGCTTTTTGGATAAGTTGCCCTGTTCCATACGTAGAAGTTTTTAACGGATTCAATTCTTCTGCGGTCAACAGTTTCATGCCTGAAGCATCAGCCATTTCTATAATAGCTGTATTACCTGCCACTGCATATTTTGAGGTGATCTGACGGCCAAGTGGATCAGAAACTTTCTCTGTTATCACTTTAGCGTTTAGGGCTTTGCACAGAACTTCACCAGTGCCGTCACCTCCGTCGGCAACAGGTAATTTCCTGACGGAAAAGCGGGGCGATACTTTTAGAAAGGCCTCTTCTGCAATGTCGGCAAACTCAGGTGCAGAAAGGCTGCCCTTCATTGCATTGGGTGCAATCAGGACGTTGATTTTATTCTCCCTCATGTCTCTCCTCTTGTTACAGACAATACACCTTTAACTTTTTTCATTTTATGTATGAGAAATTCCAGATGATCGATATTATAAACCGATAACTGCAGCACACCTTCAAATTTTCCCCTGTTTGAATTGATGTGTATAGAACGCAGCCGTGCACCCGTATCTTTGGCTATAATATGGGAGATTTCCGATACGATGCCTGCCTCGTCGACCCCTGAGACGTGCAGAGTAGTAAGAAAAGCACCCGGACTGGTAGTATCTTTCCATTTTGCACGGATAATACGGTATGGGAATCTTTCACGCATTTGAGGTGCATTCGGACAATTTATGCGGTGAATTTTGATGCCTTCGCTGATGGTGACAAAACCGAAAACAGGATCACCAAAAACAGGATTGCAACAGCGTGCAAGTTTGAAATTGATGTTCTTCAGGTTATTATCGATAATCAGGTAATCGTCTCCCCCCTCGAAGGTAAAATGCTGAACCTCCTTTGCAGGCAGCAGTTCTTCAAGTTTAAGGCGGGTGCTTTCTTCTTCGGGTTTTTCTGTAAAAATGGACTTAACTTCCAGGGGATTGATTTTTCCTGTTGCAAGTTCATAATAAAAATCAATAGCATGTTTGAAATCAAGCCTTTTAAGAATTTTCCGGATGGCTTCATCATTCAGTTCCATCTTCCAGTTTTTGAATTTGCGCATGATGATTTCCCTACCCTGTGCTGCCAGGTTTCTTTTTTCTTCACTTAAACTTGACCTGACCCGGTTTTTTGCCTTTGAGGTTACAAGAAAATCAAGCCAGTCGAGTTTAGGTTTTTGATTATTGGAAGTTTCAATAGAAACCTGGTCACCGTTTTTCAGCTTGTACTTCAGGGTAACTTTTTTGCCGTTTACCAGTCCACCCACGCATTTATCTCCTAACTGGGAGTGGATTTCATATGCGAAATCCAACAAAGTTGAACCGGCAGGCATCTTACGTAAATCGCCTTTGGGAGTAAATACGAAAATTTCTTCTTTATAGATATCCATGCTGAAATGATCGATAAAATCGACCACGTTCAGTTCAGGGTTCTCAAGAATCTCACGGATACCTGCAAGCCAGGCATCAACTCCCGATTTTTCTTTACCACCCTTATATTTCCAATGGGCGGCAAGGCCTTTTTCTGCCACTTCATCCATGCGCCGGGTGCGGATCTGAACTTCCACCCACTTCCCCTGGGGTCCCATAACGGTTGCATGCAATGATTCATAACCGTTTGATTTTGGAATGGTAATCCAGTCGCGCATCCGTTCCGGGTTAGCCTGGTATTGTTCGGTAATAATGGAATAAACAGTCCAACAATCGGTTTTTTCATTTTCAGGCTTTGAATCGAGTATAACCCTGATCGCGAAGAGGTCCATCACTTCATCGAACGAAACCTTTTTCTTCTGCATTTTATTCCATATTGAATGAACCGATTTGGTCCTGGCTTTCATGGAGAATTTGAAGGCTTTTTCACGCAAGGTAATTTCGAGGGGCTTTACAAATTCAGCAACAAAATTCTCCCTTTCCGTTTCTGTTTCCTTCAACCGACCTGAAATGTAATTGTAATCTGCCGGTTTCTGATACATCAGGCAAAGGTCGAGCATTTCGGAGTTTATATTGTAAAGGCCTAGCCTGTGGGCCAGTGGTGCATAAAGATGTGAGGTTTCGTTGACGATCCTGCGCCTGGTTTCTTCAGTACAGATGTCAAGGTTTCGCATTACCTGGAGCCTGTCGGCTGTTTTAACTAGAATTACACGTACATCACCTGCAAGGGCCATCAGGAGGTTCCTGTAATTTTCAGGATGCAGTTCAACGGTATCGGTACCCAGTTTATTGATGCTGGTCATCCCTTCAAGGATGGAAAAGATCACCGGCCCGAAGTTATGAACCAATTCATCAGGTTCCACTTTTTTATCGAGGCCGGCGTACATCACATTATGAAGCAAGCCGGTTATAACCGAATCGGGCTCAAGGCCAATTTCTGCAGCAATGATTGTAGCCACCTCCAGAGAATGTAAAACAATGTATTCACCTGTGCTGAATTGATTTTCACCAATTGCAGTAAGGACAAATCGAAAGGCTTGATCCAGTTTTTGCAAAGCTGCATCGCTCCAGTTAGGGCGGCAGATATTTTTCAGATGATCATACCGCAAATATGCCTGCTCAATTACTCCCATTATAATTAAAACAAAAAGGCTGCACACAGGCAGCCTCAGGTTGTATTATACTTCCCCTTTTTTATTCTGCCAGAGTTGCATCTACAAAGGTACGCTGACGCAGTTCACGGTCAAGCATAAATAAGCCATTTCCTTTGGCTTCACCTTCAATAAGCTTAAGGCTATCGAGAATTTCAGTCACACTGGCTTCCTCTTCCACCTGTTCATCAACAAACCACTGAAGAAAACTTTGAGTTGCATGATCGCGTTCTTCCGTTGCGATATCCACAATATTATTGATCAGGGAAGTTACATGCTGTTCATGTTCAAGGGTTTTCTCAACCACATCCAGTATGCTGCTGAATTGAACCGGCATTTGTTCAATGGCTTTGAGTTCAACCCTGCCATTTCTTTCCACCACAAACCTAAAGATTTTGTTGGCATGGGTCATTTCTTCCTGGAATTGAACATACATCCAGTTGCTGAAACCCGGCAAACCCTTGTCAGCGAACCATGCCGACATAGATAAGTAAAGCAAAGCTGAATATTGCTCTGCATTGATCTGGTCATTAAGTGCTTTAAGAACTCTTTCCTTTAACATGCTGTAAGGTTTTAAATTTGGTATAAAAGTACAAAATTATGTATATCTTTTTAAGAATTTTATGCACTAGTGTGTTTTTTATGATTCTTTGTTTGAAATTCCTACCGTTATCTAAATTCACTTGGAAGATATGACTTTTGTCCATGTTTTTAAATCTATTACCAATAAATTTTAACATATACTTTACAAAACCTTTTGAACAATCAATTATGATTTTCGAAAGGTTTTATAGGATTTAGATTTCATATCTTTGCGACCTTAAAATTTATACCCGATTATTAACTCAGTTAGCATGAAGAATATTAGGTTTATCAGCGCCAAAGAAGCGGTTAAAGTGATTAAGTCGAACGACCGTGTTCACCTGCATAGCGTGGCGGTTACGCCCCATCCTTTAATCAACGCCATGTGCGAACGTGGGCGAAACAAGGAGTTCCGTAATGTACGTATCCAGCATATTCATACTGAGGGACCGGCTCCTTACGCCGATCCTGAATTCGAAGGTATATTCCAGCTGGAGTCGTTTTTTGTTGGGCATAATGTAAGGAAACAAACCCAGTCAGGTTATGCAGACTATATTCCTGTATTCCTGCAGGAAACCCAGCGGCTTATCAGGGAAGGTTACCTGAAGGTGAATGTTGCCATGATCCAGATTTCTACTCCGGATAAGTTTGGATATGCTTCACTTGGAACCTCTGTCGATGCCACTCTGGCAGCAGTTGAAAAGGCTGATACTGTTATTGCCATTGTGAATCCCAACGTTCCAAGGGCCTTTGGTGATGCTATGATTCACACCAATGACATTGATTTGTTTATAGAAGACGACAGTCTGCTGATTGCAGCTGAACCAGGGCCCATCGGTGATATTGACAGGCAGATTGGAAAGTATGTGGCAGAACTGGTTGACGACGGAGCCACACTTCAGATGGGCATTGGTGCCATTCCAAATGCAGTGCTTACCATGCTTGGAAATCACAAGGACCTGGGAGTTCACTCAGAAATGTTTGCTGACGGAATTCTTCCATTGGTTGAAAAGGGAGTTGTAAACGGTAAAAACAAAAAAATCGACAAAGGCAAAATGGTAGCCACCTTTCTGATGGGATCCAAAAGGTTGTACGATTTTGTACATGACAACCCGGGAGTAGCCATGCAGGATGTAAAATACACCAACCGTGTGTCAGTAATTGCTAAAAATCCAAAGGTGACGGCCATCAATTCGGCTTTGCAGGTAGACCTTACCGGACAGGTATGTGCCGATTCAATAGGAACCAAATTTTACTCAGGTGTTGGTGGCCAGATCGACTTCTTACGTGGAGCTTCGCTCAGCAGCAAAGGAAAGCCAATCATTGCCATTCCATCTGTAACCAACAAGGGTGTCAGCAAAATTGCACCCATTCTTACACCAGGGGCAGGAGTGGTAAGCACACGTGCAAACATTCACTGGCTTGTTACTGAATTCGGTGCTGTAAACTTATATGGAAGGACTCTGCAGGACAGGGCAAAGCTGATTATTTCAATTGCACATCCTGATTTCCAGGAAGAGCTTGATAAAGCTGCTTTTGAACGGTTCGGGCCGCACTTTCATTTTGTCTGGGATGAAAACAAAGCTTAAAATTTTCCAAAAATGAATATTTCACACATAGAACATATTGGTATTGCAGTAAACAGCCTTGAGGAGGCCATTCCATTTTATGAAAATATGCTGGGAATGAAATGCTATGCTGTTGAAGAGGTACACGATCAGAAAGTTAAAACAGCATTTTTCATGGTTGGCCAAACGAAAATAGAACTTCTTGAATCAACAGATCCGGAAGGGCCTATTGGTAAATTTATCGAAAAAAAGGGGCCAGGCATTCATCACCTTGCTTTTGCTGTCGATAATGTAGATCAGTCACTTTCAGAACTTGAAAATAAAGGAGTACGTCTGATCGATCAAAAAGGAAGAAAAGGAGCAGAAGGACTTACCATCGGATTCCTGCATCCAAAGTCAACCCTGGGTGTATTAACCGAAATCTGTGGCGAAAAATAGCCAAACTAAAAAATAGTTATTAAAAATGAGTACCCGGGATAAAGTTAAAAAGCTGATTGAACTTCGGGCCGAAGCCAAATTGGGTGGAGGAATCGACCGTATTGAAGCTCAACACCGGAAAGGTAAATTCACCGCCCGTGAACGTATTGAGATGCTGCTCGATGAAGGAAGTTTCGAGGAGTTCGATATGTTTGTCACCCACCGTTGTACCAACTTCGGTATGGAAAAAAAGAAGTTCCTTGGCGATGGAGTAGTTAC
>JAEYNZ010000120.1 GCA_023412195.1 Bacteroidota bacterium | reverse complement strand
TTTATAATATTATTTTTCATCGGGCTGTAAAACTCTTTACAGAGAGACTTGTGTCTCTCCCTGAAAACTACCTCATAGTTACTTCTCATTCCTGAAAAAAATATTTTACTTTTACGGTTGAGATTTTTAAAAGTTTGAATTATGGAAGATTTGCCGGCAGGAACGCGAGTGAAACATCCGAGATACGGGGAAGGTATTGTGAGCAGGGATAAGATTACAGCCTGGGAAATATTTTTCGAAAAGGGCGGTAAAATGGAAATCACTAAACGCAATACCGATTTAAGCGTTATTGAAATGAAGGAAGATGCCTCACCTAAAAGCGGGTTAAATATTTCAGAAATTGAAAATGTTCTGAAATATGTACTAGATCAGTATGGTGCCCTGAATGAAGTGGTGCCTATCGGAGAAAAATGGCAGGGGGGTACCCTGTTGCTGCAGCCTGCCAACAGTGCTTTACAGCCCAAGGAAATTCCTGTTGAGGTGTTTTTTCATAAAATCGTCATGTTGAGAGACCGCCTCCGGGTTTTGGAACAGAATATTAACAGCCACAAGGTTTTAACCGACAACGAGAAAGTAGACCTTCAGCAATATATTACCCGTATTTATGGTTCCCTTACCACTTTTAATGTTTTGTTTGCAGAAAAGGAACATTACTTTGTAGGTGCAAAATCAAAATAAGATGAAGCCGGTTTTTGTTGCGATTATTTTTTTATTCAGCATTTCAGCTTTGAAATCACAGGATTTTACTTTAAAGGTTTGGCCAAACGGTGCTCCTGACCATAATGGTATGGATGAACCGGAAGAGTTGTTTGAGGGTAAACGGGTGCGTAATGTTTCGGAGGCCGAACTGTATGTTTATCTTCCTGAAAAGAGCAATAACTCCGGTGCAGCCGTGGTTATTTGTCCGGGGGGAGGGTATTGGATTGAAGCCATGGACCATGAAGGTTATGATATGGCTGAATGGCTGAGGGAAAAAGGTATTGCAGGCATCGTTCTGAAATACAGGTTACCTTACGGACACCATGAGATTCCGTCGGGTGATGCGCGCGAGGCCATGCGTATTGTAAGGCATCATGCAGAAGAGTGGGGTATCAACCCGGGTAAGATAGGCATTGCCGGTTCATCGGCAGGCGGACACCTGGCATCAACTGCCGGAACCCGTTTCGATAAAGGCAGCAGCCTCCCCGGAAGTCCGTACAGCAATGTAAGCAGCCGGCCCGATTTCATGTTGCTGCTTTACCCGGTTATTTCCTTCAGCGAAGAGTATGGTCACATGGGATCGCGTAAGAACCTGATCGGGGAGGGTAACGACTGGAAGCTGGCAGAAAAATATTCAAACGAACTGCATGTTACTCCGGAAACGCCTCCAACTTTTTTGGTTCTTGCCGATGATGATAAGACCGTTGTTCCAAAAAATTCAGTGGAATTCTATCTTGCCCTGAAAAAGAATGATGTTCCGGCCGAAATGCACATTTTCAGTCAGGGAGGTCATGGCTTTGGAATGACTAAAAAAAACCTGCCTGTTGATCAGTGGCCCGATCTGTTCTACAACTGGCTTAAGGCTGTTAAAGTAATTGATTAAATGCAACCATCACATCCGTTTAAGGTATTTAAATTTTGTCCTAAATGCAGTTCACCGCGGTTTGGTATTTCAGGAGAAAGGTCGCTGAAGTGCCCCGATTGCGGTTTCCATTACTTTATCAATTCGGTGGCTGCTGTTGCAGCACTTGTTTCAGATGAAAAGGGTAACCTCCTGCTTACTACCCGTGGTGTGGAGCCACACTATGGAAAACTCGACCTGCCGGGAGGGTTTATCGACCCCGGGGAGACAGCAGAGGAAGCAGTTGTACGTGAACTTTATGAGGAACTGGGACTGAAAGTGAAAGCGCTGCAATATGAAGGTTCATCAACAAATGAATATATTTATGCAGGAATTAGTGTCTTTACACTCGATCTGGCATTTAGGGTAACGCCTGAATCAGTAAACGGGTTAAAAGCAATGGACGACATTCTTGAATATCGCTTTTATTCTTACGAAGAAATTGATTTTGAACAGATACCTGCCCCTTCAATACGTATATTTGTCAAGAAATTTTTTAATAAATGAATGAAATCAGGCAGAGGCTGAAAGCCCTTAGGATGGAGCTGCTCAGACGCAACCTGGATGCCTGGTATATTTCGGGCACCGATCCCCATTCCAGTGAATATTTGCCCGATATGTGGCAGACACGAAAATATATTTCGGGATTTTCAGGCTCATACGGCGTAGTCGTCATAGCCCAGGAGGAAGCAGGCCTATGGACGGATACGCGGTATTTTATACAGGCAGAAGAACAACTCAAGGGGTCTGGCATCAAAATGTACAAGCTGCGTGTTCCAGATGCTGTTCTTCCTGAGGCCTGGATTGCAAAAAAACTGTCTGCAGGAAGTAAGGTAGGCTTCGATCCGCAAACTCTTTCTGTATCCGGGTACCGGATTCTGACCAGGTCTCTTACCGATACAGGAATCATTGCTGTAGAAACACCTGATCTGTTTGAGAAGATTTGGAACAACAGGCCTGAGTTGCCAATTTCTCCGGTATTCAGTTTGAGCACAAGTTATACCGGCCTGACAAGGAAAGAAAAGCATGATCTGCTTGTGGGTGAACTTAAAAAGCAGGAAGCCGATCTTCAGGTTGTCACTGCCCTCGATGAAGTGGCATGGGCATTTAACTTAAGAGGGTCAGATATTAATTATAATCCGGTTTTTACAGCCTATGGTGCCATCGGCAGAAATGAGTGGATACTATTTGTCAATCCGCAAAAGGTTTCTCCTGAACTGAGACTTCATTTTGAAAGGGAAAAAATTACGCTGTTGCCTTATCAATCCTTTTTTTCATGGCTGAAATCTGTCAGGGGAAAAAAGATTTTCATTGATCCGGCTACTGGCAGTTTTGCTGTTTTAAGCAGTCTCCAGGGAGACAATAAAATAGTAGAGGGAATATCACCTGTTGCTTTAATGAAGGCCCAAAAGAATCCTGCTGAGTTGTCAGGGTTCAGGAAAGCCATGAAAAAAGATGGGGTGGCACTTGTAAGTTTTCTTTCATGGTTGAAGGATCGCATCGGAAAAGAACCTGTTACTGAATATACTGTTGGACGGAAACTTGCAGAATTCCGTTCCCGGCAAGACGATTTTATGGGCGAAAGTTTTGCGCCCATAGTAGGATATAAAGAACATGGAGCAGTTGTGCACCTGAACGTGGGTGAGGAAGATGCACTGGAACTAGAGCCGGAGGGTATCCTGCTTTTTGACTCAGGGGGACAGTACCTTCAGGGCACAACCGACATTACACGGACTGTGGCACTGGGTGAAGTTACCTCACAGCAAAAAAAGGATTTTACCCTTGTGCTGAAAGGGATGATTGCCCTTTCAATGGCCAAATTTCCGGCTGGTACCAAAGGCTGTAATATTGATGTGCTGGCACGGATGGCGCTTTGGCAAAATGGCCTGAATTACGGGCATGGCACAGGCCATGGAGTGGGTCATTTTCTGAATGTGCACGAGGGGCCCATGTCGGTAAGGCAGGAATACAATGAAGTTGCACTGAGGCCTGGTATGGTACTTTCAAACGAGCCTGGGTTGTACAGGGCTGGCATGTATGGCATCCGTACCGAAAACATGATGGTATGTATTGAAAAGGAAAGCACGGAGTTTGGCAATTTCCTGGGTTTTGAAACCCTCACCCTTTGCCCCATTGATACTCAGCTGATAGATTTAACTTTACTTGCGCAGCAGGAAAAAGATTGGCTGAACAATTATCACAATACAGTTTTGAAGGAACTGAAGCCACTTTTAAGTGAAGATCTGGTGGAGTTTTTAAAAGAATTAACGAGGCCAGTTTAGTATTTATTCCTGGTCTGACTTTTATCGCGCAATTGCAGCATGGTTTCTGATTTTCCTTTCCCAAAGGGAATGAAAAGGCAAACAATATTTATAACAAAAGCAAGAATAATCAGTATATTACCTGCGTTCTCTGCCCCGCTTAATGCAGTTATTTTTCCGGTAAGGGCTGTAATTCCTCCGGCTATCATTGCAATTGTCACCTGCCTGTTGATGGTTCTCAGGCGCAGTAAGCCTGCCAGCATTGGCACAACAAATGCTCCTGAGAAGAAGGTAAGCGCCATAAGAAGTGACTGCAGGATGGATGTCACGAAAAGGGCAATAACAATACTGACTGCCCCCAGAACAACAATCAGGATGCGGGTCAGGCGGAAGGCTTTCCTGTCATTCATATCCTTATAAAAAAGCTCACTGAGAATGAGTGATGAAGTAAGCAGTGTCGTGTCGGCCGATGACATAACTGCCGACAACAAGGCAGCAATGAACAAACCGTAGAACCAGCCCGGCAGAAGATGTTGGGCAAACGACATGATTTCGATGCTCCCCGTTTCCCGGGAATAGATACCCAGGAATGTAAGTCCGAATGAAACCGGTACCAGTACAAATGCCACGATCAGAATACTTCGGGTGGCTGTCTTTTCATCCCTGGCACAAAAAACACGTGAATAAATATCAGGTCCCACAATAAAAGTGACTGAATAGGTAAGCACAAGGATCAGCAGGTCGGTTCCTGTAAAAGATTCATTAAATAAAACTTCAGTTCGCAGCGAAGGGAGCGACATGGCTTCGGGTGTCCGGGCTGCAAAAAGGGCCAGTGATGCGAGTCCGGTGATGATCAGAAATGACTGCAGTGTATCGGTTTTTAAAATACTGACCTGGCCACCAAATAAAGTATAGAGTATAAAAATAGTTCCTGAAAAGATGGCAGCAGCAGGATAACTGATCATTTCAAGGCCTGCAAGTATTTTGGCAGCTGCAATAACCTGTGCACCGATGATGCCAATCCAGGCAAAAGGAATTACCAGAGATGAAATAAACCTGGCTTTCTCTCCGTAAAAGTGGCCTAACAGGCCGGGCAGGGTATATTCCCCGTAGCGGCTTACCAGTTTTGCCATGGGAGCCAGTACCAGCAACCCGAATGCTGCACAGAAAAGGAACCACAGGGCAGCCCATCCGATCGACTGGCTCAGTTCAATGGTTCCCAGGATCGCTGAACCACCCAGTATGGTAGCCAGCAGACTTCCCGATACAGGCAGAAGCCGGGCATTTTTACCTGCTACATAGTAGTCGGATGGAGTTTTAATTTTAAACCACGAATAAACCCCCATAAAAAGAACGAGCAAGAAATAGATCGCTACAAAAAACACCGGGTTATTCATGTTTTAATCATCTGGATACTGGGGGTCAAATATCGTAAAATCTGTCCCACTATAGTAATTTCGCTTTGGTTTTTAACACGAATGGAATCTTAATGTTAAGGAACCAGTTGATGAAATGCCGGGAGTGTGGATTTCTGCCTCCTGTTTTTATTGCGAAACAAAATAATTTATGCCTATTTTTGATTCCATCATCAGGTAAACCTTTTAAACTGAAAGCTTCTTATGCTTTTTAACAGTGCTGTATTTCTGGTCTTTCTGGTATTGGTTTTTACTCTTTTCTGGATCGTTGCACCAAAACGGCCGGTAATGGGAAAACTGATTCTGCTGGTGAGCAGTTATGTTTTCTATGGATGGTGGGACTGGCGATTTCTGATCCTGATTGCCTTCAGCTCCGGCTCTGATTTTCTGATTGGAAAATATATTTACCGGGCTGAAAAAACTGTTATAAGAAAGCTCCTCCTCTTTTTAAGTTTGTTTCTCAATATCGGGCTGCTGTTTGTGTTTAAGTATTTCAATTTCTTTATTGATTCATTTAAAGCACTTTTAGGAGATAATCAGGCAGGTGAATGGAGCACTCTGAATATTATCCTTCCGGTTGGAATCAGCTTTTATACTTTTCAGACACTCAGTTATACACTTGATATCTATTTCAGGAAACTGGAACCTACCCGCAGCGCCCTCACATTTTTTACATTCGTGTCATTTTTTCCGCAGCTGGTGGCTGGTCCGATTGAAAGAGCTGCAAACCTGATTCCCCAGTTCGAACAAAAAGCAAAGTTTTCATATGATCAGGCAACTTCTGGCCTCAGGCTGATGTTATGGGGGTTTTTCAAGAAAATGGTCATTGCCGATCAGCTGGCATTTCTTGTAAACAAGGTTTACGGGCAGCCTGAAGAATATTCGGGTGCGATAATCCTGCTGGCTACACTGGCATTTGGATTTCAGATTTACTGCGACTTTTCTGGTTATTCTGACATTGCGATCGGAACTGCCCGGTTATTTGGCATCCGGCTGATGACAAACTTCAGAACTCCATACTTTGCAGTTTCAATCAGGAATTTCTGGCAGCGATGGCACATTTCACTTTCGACCTGGTTCAGGGATTACCTGTATATTCCTTTGGGCGGCAGCAAGGTCAATACACCCATATGGATCAGGAACATTCTTATTACGTTTGTAGTTTCGGGGTTGTGGCATGGTGCCCATTTAACATTCATATTATGGGGCCTTGCGCATGGTGTATTATATACTGCAGAAAGGTATTTGTCGCCACTGTTTAAAATGCCTGCCAGGTTTAAGAGAGTATCAGGATGGTTGTTTACCTTCATAGCTGTGAATTTTCTATGGATATTTTTTAGGGCAGAAAGCGGAGAGCAGCTGGCATTATTTTTCAATAAGTTATTCAACTGGGAAAAATTTCAGGTTTCTGAAGTTCTAAATCTTGTCATGAGCAGTGGCCGTCTGAATGAGACAGGCCGGATGCTGATCCTTGCTTTTCCTGTGCTCCTGGTTGCAGAAGCTTTGTCTTTGCGACAACCGTTGTGGAATTTGCCTTTTGTGCGGATGAAGCTTGTCAGGTGGTCGTTTTATTACATCATCCTGCTGATGATTCTGTTCCTTGGGGTATTAAAAACTGCACCTGAATTCATCTATTTTCAATTCTGATGAAGAAGTTCCTGATACAGATATTATTGTTTGCACTACCGGTTATGGCGGGAGTTATATTTCTTTTCAGTATAAATCCTGACAAGCAGTTCAGCTACCGGTTTGTTGAAGGTGAGTGCAGCAACAAGGCAAGCTGGATTTATGACCGGGTTTTTTTATCAGATAAAGACATGGACGTTGTGTTTATAGGTGCATCACAAACAGCCACTGCAGTAAAGGATGAGATGATTGAAAAAAGGCTGAATGAGCAGACTGGCCAGAACTTGAAAGTTGCCAGTCTGGGCTATTGCAGGGGTGGGCGCGACATTCAGTATGTGATGCTGCAGGATGTGTTCAGGAATAAAAAGCCAAAGCTGGTTGTGATTGAAGTTTCGGAAGATGAACCTAAAAAGAGCCATCCCGTTTTTCCTTACCTTGCAGAAACTGGTGATCTTTTGGGATCAGCAGTTTTCTTCAACCAGCGATTTCCCTTGTCAATATGGAAAGGGTTGATCATCAGGTTTGAATATCTGAAGGTTCAGTTGTTTTGGGGTGATAGTTATCATACAGGTGTTGCTGCCGAACATGGATACATTCCCACGGATGCAGTTGCTGATCATGCTGCGTTAACAAGGAACAGGATGAACTGGGAGAAGCGGCTAGCGGGGAACAAAAGTGCTGTGATGAGGAAAATAGAACTCCGGTATTCCTTGCATTATCTTGAAAAAATGGTGCAGATGGTCGGCAAGAATGGAAGCAGGGTAGTGTTTCTGTACCTGAGGGAATCGGGTAGCAGCCTGAATGAACCAATTTTGTCAGACTTCTATCATTCCATTTCAGAGGTCATGATCTTGCCCGAAGGTATTTATACAGATCCGGGCAACTGGTTTGATGCGTCCCATTTGAATGATAAAGGTGCAACACTTGCTTCTGAAGTAATAGCCGGGGAACTATCAAACATGTTCAGGGATAATGGAACTGCAGGTGGAGAGTAAGGTTAAAGATTGTGGTTAATTATTTTTAATAGAGTACCGGGCAAGAGAAAGTCCGGGGCATCAGGGAAAAATAAAATGGCAATTGCTGTGCTTGATCCTGCAGGAAGGTTGCCATCATTGCGTTGTACCATTGAAAATTATATCAATAGAGGACGCCATCATGTTGGATTTATAGGTATGGAATATAAAATTAAGAAAGGGGAGGTAGGTTCCCTGAAGTTTGATGATTCCCGATTGGACAGATCATTGCGATATCAATTGTAAGCCTGAATTATGATTTCACGGAAGGCATTTTCAGGTCGGATTCCAGCAGCAAATCTTTTATTTCACGCATCATACGGCTTTTAACATGTTCTCCCAATAGTTGTTGTTCCTGCTTTGAAGTGTTAAAGATGTCGGTCCAGAACATCACTTTTGCCGGGATCATATTTTCGTGTATGGACTGTACCTCAACATTGGGTGAGGGTACCTGAAGGATGTCAGGCTGTTTTTTCAGATGGGCAATGATTAATTCCCGTCCTTTTTCAATGTCATCTGATTTGTTGAACACAACAAGGAAATCAAGACGCAGAAAGCCGTCACGGGTATAGTTTGTGAAAATGTTCTTGATGACCATGGAATTAGGTATGAATATATCCCTGCCGTCAGCGGTTCTAATCCGGGTGGAACGAAGGTCGAGGTGCACAGCGGGCCCCTTCACACCACTTACTTCAATGATATCACCAATGACAAACGGGCGGCTTAATGTCAGCAGGATTCCTGCAAGAAAATTTTCAGCAATGTCCTTAAAGGCAAAACCTATGATGATTGCAGTGACTCCTGCACCAGCAAGCAGGCTGCTTGCAGCACCTCCCCATCCAAGGTTGAACATTGCAAATGTGATTCCGATGACATAAAAAGTCCATTTTACAAATTCCCCAAGAAAAGCAGCTATGATGCTGTCTTTCCAGCGTAACTGCATTTTTGCCCTGAAGAACCGGTACAATAGGTTTCCGATTACAACAAAAACTACCAGCACCAGTAGGCTGATTAAAAAGTTGGGAAGTTTGGTAATGATGGATGTCCAGAATTCTTCAAATGATTCAACCAGTTTATCGTACATCGTATATAAGTTTTTTCTGCTGCCCGTAAAAAGGCTTCAGTACAATTATAATGTTGTTGTTCGTTCTGATAATTAAATTCAACAAATGACAATTATTGAAAGTTGTATTGAAAGATTTGAAAACAGTATTTTTCAAGGCTTTTTAAGTATTGATATTGCAATTACTTCTAACATTCATCATAATTCGTATTTTAAGGGTTTGATTTTATTTTTGAAAATAGATAATGTTTTGCATGCAGTGGGAGGAAAGGGCTCAGGGTTCCTGTTTTGGGGCCGTTGGATTATTGAACAAGCCGCTATAGAAAACAGCGTACATGATCAATAATAAAACCATTGTAACTCTTAATAAGATAAACCTATCAGTGGAGAATTAAAAGAATAACATTGGCTTAGGCAGAAATGAAGTAATCAATCTTTAAGTTGTTAGAAATATTTAAATTATGAATCCGGTCAAACCTGTTCTTACCCTATTCCTGTTCTGTCTCCTTCCTGTCCTGCAGCCTGGTGTTGCAGCAAAAGTATGGACTCTGTCTGATCATGCAATAAAAGTCGATTTTGATGACAATACCGGTCTGCTTTCGGTTACAGATAAACGATGCAATAAAATATGGCAGCAAATGGCCGGCACAGAAATACCTGCAGTGAAAGAGGTTACCGGAAGGGGGAATGAACTACGTGCAATGTTTGCCGGGGATTTTCCTTTTGAGGCCATCTTCAGGCTAACGGCTTCATCCGCACTTGAAATAGAACTGACAGCTGATATGAATGCACCGTTTGAAAAGCTTTCATACCCGCCTGCATTCAGCACTCCTGATGAAAACCATTATCTTTTATTTACCGATGGGGAGGGCTTTCTTTTAAAAGCTGATGATAAAGAGTATGGGATTGGCAGGCAAATCATGCATTCCATGCGGGGGCTTTCCATGCCCTGGATGGGTATAACCGACATGGATTTCAAAACAGGCTACATGGCCATAGTCGATACGCCTGATGACAGTGAAATATGGGTAAAGCGTTACGACGGGCTTATTTCCTTTGAATCCCTTTGGATTTCTCAGAAAGGCACCTTTGGTTACAACAGAAAAATCATTTATCATTTTTTTGATCAGGGGGGTTATGTAGCACAATGTAAAAAGTACCGCGATTATGTATGGAGCCATCTGGAGGTACCTCCAACATTGAAGGAGAAGCAAAAAAGGTTTCCTGCCCTTGAAAAAATGAC
Organism: Bacteroidota bacterium; assembly: GCA_023412195.1. GTDB lineage: Bacteria > Bacteroidota > Bacteroidia > Bacteroidales > Prolixibacteraceae > Mariniphaga. The sequence goes on along the minus strand of JAEYNZ010000120.1, from coordinate 34,479 downwards.
AGGCTCGGTTCATGTTTATGTATGGGATGATGCCCGCAGTGTGGATTTTGCCCGTGAAATGAAGGAAGCAGGTATTGGTAAGGCCTTTATCCTCTGGAATCCCAACCATCCTCCATATCCTGAAGCAGGTTATGTTGAAGGGCTTAAGGAACTGGGTTACCTGGCAGGGGTATATGAGTTGTTGCGCGATGTTCATCTGCGCGATACCATCGGTCAGATCGATCCTGCCAACCGTTCAGGCACCTGGCTGAACAGGTTCAGGTATCCCGGACTGTTTCATAAAATCGCACTGGTGGAAGAGGGTGGCAAGCTTCATTACTCTGGATTTGGATATGACATCAATCCAAAAACTATTCTGCCCCTGATATCAGAGATACGTACCGACCGTGAGATGGAGATCTACCCGCACGAATCTTTTTTTCTTGATGGCTTTTTAGCGAGCGGTATCTTCGAAGATCATGGAACAGTAAATCCGCTTACCCGCTCTGAATACAAACAGGCGGTTATAGAAATGAATGAATATTTTGCAGATAAGTATAATGCTGTTGTAGGAGTGGAATGGGGTGCCGATTATGGTGTGCCCACTTCTGCTTATGCCCATGGCATGACTACGCTCCATCACATGCTTTACCCATCACCTTACAGGAATAAACAGAATTCCATTCACTATGTGGGCGGGTGGGATAATCCGGCACGGCCATCCATTATGGTGGGGGAATATGTAGCCGATGAGCATTACCATAAATGGGCTATCAATGAACAGATCAGGGTGCCGCTCTACCAGCTTGTCTATCATGATGCCATTGCCACTACCTGGCGATGGGATGATGCCAGTCATCACATGCCTGAAATCTGGTGGAAGAAAGACCTGTTTGACATCCTGTATGGCACCACCCCGGTGTGGACGATCGACAGGCCCCGCTGGAACAAATTCAAAAACACCTTTATCGAAAGTTACAATAATGTATGTTCATGGCTGGAGGAAATTGCCTATGATGAACTGGTTACCCACCGCTTTCTGACTGATGACCATAAGGTTCAGGAGTCTGTTTTTTCTTCAGGAAAAAAGGTTATCGTTAATTTCGAAGATTCAGATTACAATCATCAGGGTAATAATATAGCAGCCCGCTCCTCATTGAAGATCACAGAATAAAAATGAGATCATTATGAAAAACATTGTTGCAGGATTATGTCTGGTTATATTGACGGGAGTGGAGAGGTGGAACGTCTTGCTGATTTTTCTGTACGCTATCCTGGTAAACTTCGTTCCGACAACCCTGTAGCCGATAAAACCGGCAAACGGATCGCACTTCAGTATTGATTTCTGGCCGGAGCAGGCAACGGGCAGGGTATTTTTCTTTTTGATCTGGAGAAGTACAACAGCTTGATAAAACCAATACCAGAAGGCAGACAAACTCAGATGCTATTAGTAAATCATCCTGTGCATTGGATACTTCAACTGATTTAATCATTTTTGAATAACAGAAAAATTGCTCATGCTTCGGTTTTATGTTACGGAACATCATACGACTTTTCAAAAAATCATTACTTTTGTCTATACCGTGTCCGTACACGGAAAGAGAAAAGTATAAGGAATAGTTTAAACTTAAATTTACAGGTGATGAACAGGATACTCGGGTTCTTTCTTGCTGTTGTTGTTTTAAGCGCATGTACAAATGTCGCAGATGAAGGCTGGGTGGATTTATTTAATGGTAAAGACCTCACCGGCTGGAAACAACTGAACGGAGAGGCAAAATATCATGTCGAAGACGGAATGATCGTAGGGACTACAGTGGCCAACACCCCCAATTCATTTCTTGCCACCGAAGAAACCTTTTCTGATTTTATACTGGAAGTAGAAATGCTGCTCGTAGATGATTTTAACTCTGGAATACAGTTCCGCAGTGAAAGCAGGCCGGATTACATGAATGGAAGGGTTCACGGTTACCAGTGTGAGGTGGATCCATCCCCACGTGCATGGAGCGCTGGTATATACGACGAGGCCCGCCGCAACTGGCTGTATCCGCTCGATCTGAACCCTGATGCCAAATCTGCTTTCAAAATGAACGAATGGAACCTTTACAGGATCGAGTGCATCGGACCTGATATCAAAACCTTTCTTAATGGTGTCCCATGTGCCCATCTGATCGATGATATGACCCCGGAAGGGTTTATCGCCCTGCAGGTACACTCCATCAGGGATGAGTCAATGGCAAACCGGCAGATAAAATGGAGAAATATCCGGATCAAAACCAGCAACCTGCAGCCTTCACCAAATAAAGGTACTTATGTTGTGAATATGATTCCGAATTATCTGAGTGACGCGGAAAAGGAACAGGGCTATAAACTGCTTTTTGATGGTAAAACAACTGATTCTTTCAAGAGCGTTAAATCGGAGGAATTTCCTGATAAAGGATGGGAAGTAAAGGATGGTTCACTTGTGGTAATGGCTACGGGTGGAAACCCTGAACTGAAAGGTGGCGACATCATTACAAAAGAAGAATTTGGTGCCTTCGAACTGAAATTTGATTTTAATTTCTCTGAAGGTGCAAACAGCGGCATCAAATATGGCCTTGGAAATAACGGCCCATCAGTTGGACTGGAATACCAGATTCTGGATGATGAAAACCATCCAGATGCCAAAAATGGCATTGAAGGTAACCGTACACTGGCTTCATTATATGACTTAATCCCTGCGCAAAAGGAAGGCCGTTTTGTGAACGGACCAGGACAATGGAACCGTGGCCGCATTGTTTTACACCCCGACGGAAGGGCTGAACACTGGCTCAACGGGCGTAGGGTGCTTGAGTTTACCCGTGGTGATGATAATTTTAAGGAAAGGGTGGCAGCAAGCAAATTTGCAAAAACGGAAGGTTTTGGCATGTCACCAAAAGGTCCTATCCATATACAGGACCATAATGATGAAGTACATTACCGGAGTATCAAGATAAGAGAACTGTAACCATGACTGACAGAAGGAATTTTTTGAAGATTGCCGGCGCCGGAATGGCTGCTGTGGCACTGCCTGAACTGGCTCATGAAGCCCCTGGTTCAAAGGCAAAAAAAGCGAAGCCGCTATACAGGCTCGGTGTGGCTTCCTATACTCTGAGGAAGTTTTCTACAGAACAGGCAATCGATATGACGCTAAGGTGCGGTGTGAATCGAATCACCTTTAAGGACATGCACCTTCCGCTCAATGCCGGCGATGAAACCATCAAAAAGACGGTGGAGCTTTGCAAAAGTAAGGGCATAGAGCTTTACGGAGCGGGTGTGGTTTATATGAAAACCAAAGAGGAAGTCGATCAGGCTTTTCGTTATGCCAAAACTGCCGGCATGGAAATGATAGTTGGTGTGCCTAACCATGAATTGCTCGATTATGTGGAGGAGAAAGTGAAACAGAATGACATAAAGCTTGCCATTCATAACCACGGACCAGGTGACAAATTGTATCCCAGTGCTGAAAGCGCATACAAGCTCATCAGGAACAGGGACAAAAGGATGGGCCTTTGTATCGATATCGGGCATACTAAACGTATCAACCGGAACCCCGAGCAGGATTTAAAGGACTTTTTCGACAGGGTACTTGATATTCACATAAAAGATGTGACTGCTGCTGCCGCAGAAGGTACTACCTGTATCATAGGAAGGGGCGTGATTGACTTCACCTCTTTCATGCAAACAGTTGTGAAAATGAAATACCAGGGTACGCTGGCCCTTGAGTACGAAGCTGAAGCGGATGATCCCCTGCCCGGCATGATGGAGTCGTTCGGGTACACAAAAGGTGTGCTTGCCATGATGTAATTTTAAAAATCAAAAATAATGAGTTCAAACAGAAGAGATTTTATCAGGAAAGTTGCAGCCGGTTCTGCCGGGATTGCAATAGGTGGGTCGGCTATGGGAATGTCGGCCAAAAGTTATAGCCGTATTATCGGTGCAAACGACAGGCTAAATGTTGCTATCGCAGGTCTTGGACGCCGATTGGGTGCTTTCTACGAACCCATTGCCCTGAAAGAGGCCAATGTGGAGCTGGTTTATTTGTGTGATGTGATGGCGAAGCAGCGCGAAAGGGCTTTGCAGAATTTTGCAAAACATATCAGCTATAAACCTAAGGCTGAGAACGACATCAGGAAAGTCATAGACGACAAACAAGTCGACGTGCTCATCAATGCAACGCCCGACCACTGGCATACCCCTGGTTCGGTAATGGCATTAAAGGGTGGCAAGCATGTTTATGTTGAAAAACCAAGCAGTCATAACATGTTCGAAAATGAACTGCTTGTGGAAGCTGCAAAAAAATACAATAAGGTGGTGCAGATGGGAAACCAGCAGCGCTCATCTGATCATACCATTGAAATTATAAAAGAGATTCATAATGGTACCATTGGCAAGCCATATAAGGCACTGGCTTTTTATACCAATGCCCGTGGACAGGTGCCTGTTCAGAAAAAAGCCCAGGTACCGGAAGGCCTTGACTGGGAATTGTTCCAGGGTCCTGCTCCCCGCAGGGAGTATACAGAAGAAACATGGAATTATAACTGGCACTGGTATGGATGGGATTATGGTACAGCCGAAGCAGGCAACAATGCCACACATGAACTGGATGTGGCACGCTGGGCCTTGCAGGTTGATTATCCTGAGTATGTGGAAGTGGAAGCCGGCAAGCGTCATTTTGAGGATGATGGCTGGGAGATGTATGATACAATGGACGCCACTTTCCGCTTTTCAGGCAACAAGATCATCAAGTGGGACGGTAAAAGCCGCAACGGGTATGATACCTATGGCAGCGACAGAGGTGTAATTATATATGGCAGCGAAGGCAATGTTTTTGTAAACCGCAGCAAGTATGTGTTGTACGACAGGGGTGGAAAAATGATCAGGGATAACAAATCGGCTTCCAATGAAGCAGGGAATGTCCTTGGTGGCGGTGGCGACATGACTACAGGCCATGTTATAAACTTCTTCGATACAATCAGGGGAAAAGCCAAACTGACCGCACCGATAGATGATGCAAACATAAGCATGGCGCTTGTTCATTATTCAAACATTGCCTACCGTATCGGCAAAGGTTTTAATATCGATGAGAAAACAGGCCGTATGTACGACCGCGATGCCATGAAACTCTGGGGCAGGGATTATGCACCGGGATGGGAACTTAAACTTTGAAGGTTCCCTTACTGACTGAAGGTAAATAGATAGCTCCCCGGGTTCTCCCGGGGATTTTTTTTTTCATCATGCATAGGTTTTCTGCAAGATTGTGGTAATAATTGTATTTTAGGGGTCAAAATCAGACCAATGAAACTTATCATATTCATATTACTTCTTGTTCTGGCTGTCAATATTGCTACAATGGCGCAGGTAACCATGAAAAAGGAAGATGGCGGTATCCTGCTTCTCGAAAAAGGGGAAAAAGTGCTTTTCTACCAGTCTGAACCAAAAAACCATAAGGGCCAATTTGAGCGCTGCCATTATATTCATCCCCTTTGGGCTCCCGACGGAGCTGCATTAACCGAGGATTTTCCCGCCGACCACCTGCACCACAGGGGTGTATTCTGGGCATGGCACCAGGTCTGGATCGGTGATAAAAAAATAGGCGATCCATGGGAAATCAAAGGTTTTGAGCAGCGTGTATCAGACCTGGAGTTTATGACAAGGCAGGACGGAAGCGGGATTCTGAAAATGCAGGTGGAATGGAAATCACCCGAATGGAAGAAGGATGGTCGCATGATACCATATATCATTGAGGAATCTGTTATAACCATTTCCCCCCGCTTCAGGAATGTACGCAGGATTGATTTCGAGATCAGCCTGCTGGCAACGGCAGAAAACCTCCGGATCGGCGGTTCTGAAGACGAAAAGGGTTACAGTGGTTTTTCAGTTAGGATGGTATTACCCGAAGATGTGGAATTCTCAGGCGCACAGGGACAACTTGTTCCTCAAAATACAGCCGTATCTTCTCCCGGATATGTCAATGTATCCGGAAGTATGGGAAGAGCCGGCAAACAGGCCGGTATTGTCATAGCTGACCATCCTGATAATCCGGGATACCCGCAGCCGTGGATTCTTCGTGAAAAGAACAGTATGCAGAATGCTGCCTTCCCCGGAAGTGGAACAGTGCCTGTTTCAACCACAGAACCCCTTGTTTTAAAATACTCACTTTTTGTTTATTCGGGAAAATTAAACGATCGCAGGATCCGGAGGATTTTGAGGTAAATAGGAATCTCAGTTCATTACAGCAACACTTGTTAATTGCCATTATCCAGAGTCGTTTTATTTTCTGCAGTAATCCTGCTCCTGTTACATGCCTGCAGGAGGAATTGCCGATTTCCCTGCAGCCCGTTTTTTCTGAGGTTGGGGCCCCATTTCAAACTCGAGTGTCCCCCCATTTAAAATTTCTTCATGTGAAATCCAGCCTCTTTCGAAGGGCTGGCCATTCAGTCTCGCCTGCTGTATAAATACATTTTCAGGTGAGTTGTTTTTTGCAACAACTGTAAATGTTGTGCCTTTTTCCGTTGTGATTGTCACCTTACCGAATAAAGGACTTCCAATTGAATAAACAGGATTGCCCGGAGTAACAGGATAAAATCCCATGGCGCTCAATACATACCACGATGAAAGTGAACCCATGTCTTCATTGCCGCAAAGCCCGCCCGGCCCCGGCCTGTATAGCTGTTCCATGATCTGCCTCACCCGTTGCTGAGTTTTCCATGGCTGCCCTGCATAGTTGTACAGGTATGCCACATGGTGCGACGGCTGATTTCCATGTACATACTGCCCGATGGTGCCAACCACACCAACATATTTGGGCGGAGAAATCAACGGACTCATTTCGAAAAAGGTATCCAGCTTTTGTGCAAACTTCTCCCGGCTTCCAAAAAGATTGATCAGCCCCGGTACATCGTGCTGTACCGACCACAGGTACTGCCATGCATTTGATTCGGTGTAATGCCGGTTGGGGCGGCGGCCCACCAGAAGGGGATCAAAATATTTGTAAAAAGAATGGTCGCCTTCCTTTACAATTTCCTGTTCCCTTCCGTTCAGCGCCTCAAGCCATGTTCCATCGGCCAGGCGGGGTCGCATAAACTGCGTTTCTTTATCCCATACATTTTTGTAATTTCCTGCTCTTTTCAAAAATAGCCTGTAATCTTCCTCTTTCCCAAGTTCTTTAGCCATTTGGGCAATGCACCAGTCGTCGTATGCAAATTCCATGGTTTTCGGCACTGACTCTGTAACCCTGTCAGCAGGAATATATCCTAGTTCATTGATATATTTCAACCCCGAACGTGCAGCTTCAAAAGGTACAGGAGGTTTTGGGAATTCAAGAGCTTTGGTTTTCATGGCATGGTAAATCCCATTCACATCATAATCCCTGAACCCTTTCATATACGCATCAACTACAACCGGCACCAGGTGATCGCCCACCATGCCTTCCCCAAATACATTCTGAAAGTGCTGTCCCGGAAGCCATCCGTACTGCCGGGTCTTTTCGGCAATGGATCTGATAAAATCATTTACATGTTCCGGTGCAAGCAGTGTAAGTAAAGGGTGCTGCGATCGGTAGGTATCCCAGCACGAAAAGGAGCCATAGAAGTTGTAGCCGCTGGCGGTATGAATTTTCCCGTCAGCGCCGGAATACCTGCCATCCACATCCTGCGAAATATATTGAGCCAGCAGCGACCTGTAAACAGCTGTATAAAAAATTTCCTTTTGTGCATCCGAAGCTTCATCAACCTGGATGCGCGACAGTACTTTTTCCCATACCTGCCTGGCATCAGATTTAACCTTTTCAAAATCCCAGTGGGGCAGTTCTTCATTCATATTCTTTCTTGCTCCTTCTATGCCGGTATAAGAGATGGCTACTTTAACCAGTACCTGTTCCTGGCCGGAGGTATGAAACATCACAAATGCACCGATGTTTCTTCCTGCTTCTGCATTCTTATAGGCAAATACCCCTGATCCCGATTCAGGTGTGGAATAATCTGCATCAAAGGTTCCATAGTATAAAAAGGGCTTGCTGAATTTAGCCACAAAATAAATGGTGCCCGGACCGTCTGTTTTTTCTCCCTCTATTGTATGGTCATCCAGGATGTGAAGCGAAGCCTTGTCATGCTCATCCTTTTTACCTATCTGGTGCCCCAGGTCCAGGATGATTCTGGCATTTTTGGCCTCAGGAAAAGTATACCGGTGAAAGGCCACCCGGGGAGTGGTAGTAAGTTCAGCTTCAATTCCATAATCATCAAGGAATACGGCATAATAGCCCGGAGATGCTGTTTCCCTGTTGTGGCTGAACCTGGAGCGGTATCCTGCATCGGGATTTTCATCTGTTCCCGGGGTAATCTGCAGTTTATTTCCAACTGCCGGCATCAGCAAAATGTCGCCTCCGTCAACCATGCCAACACCACTCCAGTGCGTATGGCTGAAACCCATGATTGAATTTGCCTGGTATATATATCCCGCACTGTGTGTCCAGCCTTCTGTCCCGGTATCCGGACTTGCATGTATCATCGCAAAGGGTAGTGAAGCCCCGGGAAATGTATGGCCGAAAAAGTCGGTGCCAATAAATGGATTGACGTAATCAGAAGGTGCTTTTTCCTGTGCTGACAATTGATAAAAATGTCCGGTTGAAACGATCAGCAACATCAGGAATGAAAATGAATTCATTTTCTTCATCATTTTTTAAGTTGAGATGAATAATTTTAGGGATCTTAACCTCAAAGATAAAAATTGAACAGAAAATACAAGCGTAAGGTTAAAATTCCATGTGCAATGAATAAAAAAACAGAAGTTTTTTATAAGGTGATCCTGTTTTTTTGTTATTGCAGATCTATGTTGTCCGTTAACTTTGTTAAAACAATAACTTTTGAGATCACTCACTTCGTTCGAGATGACAATCAGTTCGTTATATATTTGTGAGGGGCAGGTTGGTGGCGAAACTGCCAACCTGCCCCTCCCAAAACAATAACTCTGAAAACACCGTCATTTCAACCGTAGGGAGAAATCTCCAACATTAACCGGACACTACTGATTGCAGATATATGTTCATTGTGTAAATTTAACCTTTGGGGAATTGAAGCGGTAAAAGACATGAAAGATTACGGCTTTGATGAATAGAGCCAGGTGAGTTTTAACCGGTAGTTTTTCATAAAAAACGTGCTAAAATGAGAAAATTAATTTTCAGGCCATTTTTTGTTTTGACAACCTTAAGTGTATTACTTTCAGTCATCACCCTTGCTCAACCCAATCAACCCACTCCGGTGCCCGACCGGGTAATACTTAATCTGACCGCAGATCCTTCTTCTTCAGTAGCTGTAACCTGGCGCATAGATACTACTGTTTCCGCTTCATTTGTTGAGTTACAGCAGGCATCACCATTGGTTAATGCCAGTGCAATCAATTCTTTCGCTGCAACTACCATTACACTGAAATATCATTGGGAAGAAGAACCTGAAATCATTTCAAATCATCATTCCTGCATTCTTCAGGGGCTTGAACCGGGAGTAAAATATGTTTATAGGGTAGGGATGCAGGGCAACTGGAGTGAATGGTTTCAGTTTGAAATGCCAGCAGAGGAAGATACCGCATTTTCCTTTATTTATCTGGGTGACCCTCAGAGCGACCTGAAATCACAGTGGTCGAGGGCAATCAGGGCAGCCTATAGCAAAGATCCTTCTGCTGCATTCATAGTTTATGCAGGTGACCTGATCAACCGGGCCGGCAGGGACCTGGAATGGCATGAGTGGTTTGAGGCCGGTTCATTCATCTATGGCATGATCCCGCAGGTTATGACACCCGGAAACCATGATTATAATTACCAAATACTTGATCCATACTGGAAAGCTTTGTTTACCCTACCCCAAAATGGTCCCCGGGGGCTGGAGGGTACCTGTTATGTAATTGATTACAAAAATCTCAGGTTGATTTCCATTGATTCGGCAGCCGATTCAGAACTGAGAGATGAACATGGATTTAAGCTGACCGCACAAAAAGATTGGCTCGATTCGGTATTGCAGGCTAATACAAAGGACTGGGTGATTGTTGTTACACACCTTCCCTTTTATTCACCCAAGGAAAACAGGGATAATGCATACCTCAGACAACATTTTCAACCCATACTTGAGAAGTATAAGGTAGACATGGTTCTTTCAGGGCATGATCATTCCTATGCACGCGGCAGGACAACCGATAATCCGGGTAATGGGCATGAAGTGATGTATGTTGTTTCAGTCAGCGGACCCAAAATGTATGAAGCCGGCGATAAGGACTGGATGGAACATTCAGGTTCTTTCAAACAGTTGTACCAGCTGATTACAATCGACGGGAAGGAGCTGTTCTACAAAGCCTATACGGTTGACGGGGAACTTTTCGATCAGTTTAAACTTACAAAAAATGAATAAGTCGCAGCTAACCGGGATCCTCATTGTAGGAATGACCTTAGGTACAGCATGGGCGGTACGTGGACAGTTCGGACATGAACAGGGCGCTGCCTGGGCAGGCGGCATTGGCGCAATGGCCCTGGTGCTGGCTTCCCGCCGTACCGACTGGTACAAAAAGGTGCTTCCTGTTGCTTTTGTTTCTGCCATTGGCTGGGGTGTAACAGGAATGATTAGTTACGGACAGGTAGTCGGCTACGGCCGAAGCAACAATTTCCCCAATGCCTTCTACGGGCTGCTCATGCTTTTTGTCATTGGGAGCCTGTTTGGCCTGCTGGGTGGAGGCCTCACAGGGCTTGCCCTTGAAACGGATAAGAATAAAAGGGTGAGGTGGGGCAGCCTGATGACTGAAATGGTTGCCGGTGCACTCATATCATATGGACTGCTTGTTGAACAGCTGGGTGTTCTGATGACACCCCCGCGCGCCGAGCATTGGGCTTTTTGCCTGGGCGGGGGTCTGGCCATGCTGTGGCACATGGCAAGAAAGAGGCACCGTACCTCTATGCGCATTGCCCTTTTTACAGCTCTCGGGGCAGGTTTTGGTTTTGCTTTTGGAAACTTCCTTCAAACGGTTGGGACCATCATGGAAATCAGGTTCAATATGTGGAATGTAATGGAATACAGCATTGGTTTTTTTGGTGGAACGTCTATGGCTTATGCTGTATTTACTTCCTCATGGCCTGTTTCTGAGAAATACTATCGGCGCTGGCAATACATGGTCCCCCTGTTTTTTCTTGCAGCCTTTATCCCGCTGATTGTATTCCGCGAATCCATCCAGTATGTGCACTTGCTCAGACGGCTGGCAGATGCACCCAATCCTGAACAGGTGGCAGAACTAACCAGCTGGGTTGCAGCAATCATTCTGTCTACCGGCTTAATTGCAGCATGGCTTATTTTTGGAAGATATATCAGGGAAGGCAGGATGATGATCCTGTATTTGTTTGCCGGCTATTTTGCCATGTATATCACAATGAGTTATCTTGTTACAGGAGCTCTGGCAGGAATTTTTCATCTCAACCACCACCTGTATGTTGTGAACCTGGTTGCAGTGCTGATCCTCCTTTATACAAACGGAAGTCCCTTCACCACGCAGGCTGCAGGTATCAGTTACACCAGGTACAGACTGCTTCTGCTGGGGGTACTGCTTTTCATTGCCTTGCTGGCGCTGGTATCGGTTTCGCTACACGATGGAATGCCCGGCGCCCGCGAGCGGTTTCCGGTATAACCTATGCCATTTAAAATTGAATTGCGGGTCTTTGTCATCAAAGTCCTTAAGTTTCATTTTCCTGTTATGAACTTACAGATGCAGTAAAATTTACATCCTTAAAAATCCTGAACCAGAATGTATATATCCATGTTCCTCTTATACTATAATAAATTATGGGTATAGTTAAGTTCGACTCAACATCGCGACAACTTCGTTATATATTCGCTACAAATTCGCTCGCAATTGAATTTAATGTGACTTTAATGTGACTTTGATGTGACTTTAATGTGAGTTTGATATGGGTTAGATCCATCCGTTTCATGCCCTCGTCTGGTTGGACCTCCTGATTTGGGATCATAGTTTTCGGGGGAACTCCTTTTTCACACGGAAGTGATGTAAAAACTTATTTTTCTGCGCAACCCTTGGTACCCATGCGAACTACCCCGGTTCTGTTTACCTTATTACCTTATTACTTCTATAATGGGTGGCGGAAAATTAAATAAGGTAATAAGGTTGGGGTGGAACTTTTTGCGCTGGTTACTAAGGTTATTAAAGGAAATAAGGTTTTCCCGCAATGACTTATGCAGGCAGCTGTAGATTTAATTGAAGTATCAACTGATAAACCTTCCCAAAATCTCGTCCTGTAAATCGAAGTTATATAGCAGGTTGAAGAAGCTTCTTAAATTGACAGGAAGTCAAAATTGTATAGAAAAATACCAACAAATCAGAAGCAATTGTCCTGAAACTTCCGTTGTTTTGAGTAAAGTGGAACTTATAGGGCAATTTTCCCTGTTTACCCACTTTAGCAGGAGGGTATCAAAATGAATAGATTGACACAATATCTGCTTCTGTTTTGTATTCTGGTGCTTGTGCCTGTATGGCAGGTTACTGCCCAGAAAAAGGATTCTTTGGCGGCTTCATTTGAATTTGCGTTTATAACAGATATCCATCTCAGGCCCGATTTGGGTGCACCCAGGGGTTTTCAGATGGCCATTGATTCAGTTAACCAGAGGAACCCCGACTTTGTGCTTACAGGAGGCGATCTTGTATTTGATGTTTTGAGGGGTAACAAAGAAAAGGGCGATTCGCTGTTTTTGCTCTATAAGGAAATGAGCAGCAGGTTCAATATGCCTGTATATCATTGTATTGGGAATCATGATCTTTTTGCCATTTATGAGGAAAGCCCGGAGGATGAAAATCACCCTGACTACAAATACGGGATGTTCACCCGCCATCTTGGCGATACATATTATTCGTTTGAACATGAAGGCTGGCACTTCATTGTGCTGAATTCCCTGGATGTAACAGATGACAAAAAATATAAAGGTTTCGTTTCAGACGGGCAGATGGAGTGGCTGAAACAAACACTTGAAAAAATAGACAAAGCTGCTCCGGTGGTGGTCGTTACCCACATTCCGCTTATTACAACCTGGCAGTTTGTAAATGGCGGAGGCGGCACCCGGACGGTTGAAAATTCAGCAGAGGTGTTCAGTCTTTTTGAGAACCATAACCTGAAACTTGTACTCCAGGGTCACATTCACTGGAAGGAATCAGGTTTTGTAAACGACAGGTTTCATTTTATAACAGGTGGCTCCATTGCAGGTAATGGCTGGAAAGGGCGTCGGCACAATACGAAAGAAGGGTTCATTTATTTAAAAGTGAAGGATGAAGAAATTTCATGGGAATATGTCGATCATGGTTGGGAGAAGGAGAGGCTAAGTAATTAAAAATAAAAATCTTCAGATCGAAATGGCAGAAACCTGATGCTTTATTATTATTTTTGATTATAACGATTGTCTGAAAAGCCAGAATATAGAAAGCCTCCCTTCAGCCGGGTTGAGCTTTTTTTTTGATTTTGTGCTTATACGATTTAACAGGATGGTTCAGTAATGAGTAACTTGAAGAATATGTACCTGGGAATTGACATAGGAGGAACCAAATGTGCCATAGTGGCCGGGGATGAGCAATTCAACATCTTCAGGAAAGTTCAGTTTGAGACCAGAACGGCTGAGAGAGGGTATAAGGAAATCATGGAGGAGTTTTTTCATCATGCGGACAATCTTCTTGCTGAGTTTCAGGATAAGACCCTGCACGGGATCGGGATCAGCTGCGGCGGGCCTCTTGATTCACGGAAAGGAATGATCTACTCGCCACCCAACCTGCCCGGATGGGACAATGTACCGGTGGTTCAGCTCTTCAGCGAAAGATATGGTGTACCGGCAGCTGTTCAGAATGATGCCAATGCATGTGCCCTTGCCGAATGGCTGATGGGAGCAGGAAAGGGTACTAGGAACATGGTTTTCCTGACCTTCGGTACGGGTATGGGCGCTGGTTTGATTCTGAACGGCCAGCTTTATGCAGGTACTTGTGACCTGGGGGGTGAAGTGGGACATATAAGGCTGGCCAACGATGGGCCTGTTGGATTCGGGAAAGCAGGTTCTTTTGAAGGATTCTGCAGCGGCGGAGGCATTGCCCAACTGGCAGAATCTGTTGTGATGGAAAGACTCAACGAAGGAACGTTGTTGCCAAAGATGAAGGATGCCTTGGCTAAGGGAATGCTTGATGCCCGTTCTGTAGCCATGGCTGCCCGGGAAGGTGATGAAACAGCCCTGGAGATTATCCGTATTTCAGCAGGTTATCTTGGACGGGGACTGGCAATACTGATTGATATGCTGAACCCTGAATGCATTGTCATCGGCAGCATATATGCACGGAACGAAGAATTGTTCAGGCCCGGAATGGAAAAGATCCTTCAGGAAGAAGCCATTCCTGCAGCTCTGGAAGTATGCAGCATCCGGCCTGCGGCACTGGGCGATTCAATTGGCGATTATGCCTCCTTGTGTGTAGCTGTTTATGATGAAGTTTTTAAAAACAATAGCTGACAGTATCAGGAAATGGAATTATTAGCACAATTTTTTGAACGGCATAAAGAACTTGCTTACCTTGAAGAGCAGGTGAAACAGGCAATACTTGTTATTGCAGAAGCCTTCCGCAACGGTAATAAGCTGTTGGTCTGCGGGAATGGCGGAAGCAGTGCCGATGCCGATCATATCGTCGGGGAACTGATGAAGGGATTTGAGATGAAACGGCCCCTTGGCCCAAACTTACAGTCGGCACTGAAAGATCAGTATGGTGAACGCGGTGCTGCGCTTGCATCTTCACTTCAACAGGGTTTGCCGGCCATCTCACTTTCGGCACATACTGCTCTTTTAACAGCGGTTGCAAATGATCTGGGGGGTGATTATATTTATGCACAGCAGGTGGCCGGCTATGGGAAACGGGGCGATGTTCTTTGGGCAATAAGTACTTCAGGCAATTCACAGAATGTGATAAATGCCCTGATGGTTGCCCGGGGTTCTGGACTGACAACAATAGGGATGACCGGTGAAACAGGCGGTGACATGAATGACCTGTGCGATGTGCTGCTAAATGTCCGGGGTAATTCAACTGCAGGGATACAGGAACTTCACCTGCCTGTATATCATGTGATCTGCAGGATGATAGAAACGGAATTTTTTGGCTGAAGTGGTTATACTGCGGTAAAAATGGAAATTACAGGCTTAGGTAGCTTTACAGAAAAAGAAAAATACAGGAATACATGAAGAAAAATCTGCTTGAAAAAATGATCAGTGACATCCGGAATGTAAAAATTGCCGTTGTGGGTGATTTTTGTCTGGATGCATATTGGTTCATTGATGAATCGAAAAGCGAGATTTCACTTGAAACCGGACAGCTCACAAGGCCGGTTAAACAGCAGCGTTATTCATTGGGTGGCGCAGGCAATGTTACCAACAACCTCACTGCCATGGGGGTGAAGGATGTTAGGGCTTTTGGCGTCATCGGACCCGATCCCTTCGGAAATGAAATGGTGAAAGTGATGAATGAAAATGGTATTAACCCGGAAAACCTGATTATTCAGGAACATAACTGGGCGACCCATGTGTATACAAAGCCTTACATAGCCGATGTGGAACAAAACAGGATAGACTTTGGCAACTTCAACAAGCTTTCAAAAGCAACAGCCGACAGGCTCCTCGACCTCCTGATGAATGAGATTCCTGAAGTGGATGTGGTAATTATCAATCAGCAGGTTTTGTCGGGCATCCATACTTCCTATTTCAGAAAGCAGCTTGTGCAGGTTGTTGAAAGCTTTCCGGAAAAGATTTTTATTGCCGACAGCCGCAACTACAGTGAGGCTTATGAAGGGGTTTACAGAAAAATGAATGACAGAGAGGCAGCCAATCTGATCGGACTTGAAAAGGATTCGAATGATGTTGTGCTTTATTCAGAGGTAAAGGAGGCAGCACTAAGGTTGTTTGAACGCTTCGGGAAACCTTTGTTTATTACCCGTGGTGAAAGAGGTTCAGTAATAGTTGATGAATCAGGAGTTACGGATATATTCGGGCTGATGATTATTTCGAAAGTCGATCCGGTAGGCGCAGGCGACAGCCTGCTGGCAGGGGCGGCAGCTGCACTGGCCGCAGGATACAACACCCGGATAGCTGCCGAATTTGGTTCCTATGTGGCAGGTATCACAGTGCAGAAATTGTTTCAGACAGGCACTGCATCTCCGGAAGAAATCCTGCAGATAGGTTCAGACCCTGATTTTATATACAGTCCGGAGCTGGCAGAGGATATCAGGCATGCCAGGTACTGGGAACAGTCGGAGATTGAAATCGTCAATAAATGGAAGAAACCCCTGCAGATCAGCCATGCCATATTTGACCACGACGGTACCATTTCAACCCTGAGGGAAGGGTGGGAACAGATCATGGTTCCAATGATGATGAAGGCCATACTTGGCGATCATTTTCACGATGCTGATGAAGCATTGTACCATAAAGTTCACACACGGGTGATTGATTTTGTGGATAAAACAACAGGTATACAAACCCTGGTACAAATGAAAGGCCTGGTGGAATTGGTGAAGGAGTTCGGGTTGGTTCCTGATGACCAGATACTCGATGTTTTTGGCTATAAAGAGATTTATAACAAGGAGCTTCTTAAAATGGTGCGGGAGCGTGAGGCCAAACTTTTAAGGGGGGAGCTGGCAGTGGAAGATTATACCCTTAAAAATGCTGTGATTTTGTTGGAGAAACTTTATAATGCTGGTGTGACATTATATCTTGCAAGCGGTACCGATGAGGATGATGTGAAAAATGAAGCACGGATACTGGGCTATGATCATCTGTTTGCAGGTGGGATCTACGGCGCAGTAGGGGATGTAACCAAGGAAGCCAAGAAAATGGTGCTTGACAGGATTCTCAACATCATCGGGGATTCCACAAAGGGCCAGCTGGCTGCATTCGGCGATGGCCCGGTGGAGATCAGGGAAACACGGAAAAGGGGAGGTATTACCATTGGGATTGCCAGCAACGAAATGAAGCGGCACAGTCTGAATGAAAGCAAACGCTCACGGCTTATAAAAGCAGGGGCTGATATGATCATTCCCGATTTTTCGCAACTGCCTAAGTTGCTTCAGTTGTTAAACATCCAATAACCAGATTCATGCCTTACCCAAAATTCGACAGAAGCCAACTGGATATAAAACGGCTTTCCGGCAGGAAAAACAAGGTTTATATTGAAAAGGACCATATTTCTGCAGACCAGGCTCCGCCACTCATGACAGATGCTGCAACTGAACTTATAGAGAAAACAGCCGGGCGCATAAAAAGAGCCCGCCGGTTGGGCCGGCCAGTGATGCTTGCTTTTGGTGCCCATACCATCAAGAACGGCCTTGGGCCTGTGCTCATCCGTCTGATGCAGGAAGGCTGGGTTACACACCTGGCTACCAATGGGGCAGGAATTATTCACGATTGGGAATTTGCTTTCCAGGGTCAGTCGAGCGAAGATGTGCGTGAGAATGTTGAGCTAGGGCAATTTGGCATCTGGGATGATACAGGTTTCTATATCAATCTGGCACTTGTAGCAGGTGCCTGGGAAGGATTAGGCTACGGTGAGTCAATCGGGAAGATGGTGCATGAGGAGGGGCTTCAGATTCCTGAAGTTGAATCTTTATATGAATTTGTGAAGGAAAAAATGGAAACTGAAGGCGGCAAAGCAGCTGCTGCAATTGATTATGCTGATACCATCAGGCGTTTTAACCTTTCGCCGGGATTTATGAAAATTCCGCATCCTTTTAAAATATATTCGGTTCAGGGACAAGCCTGGACACTGGGGGTACCTTTTACCGGCCATCCCATGTTCGGCCATGATATTATCTATACCCATCCCATGAATCATGGAGCGGCTGTGGGACGCACAGCGGAGCGCGATTTTCTTTACTATGCTTCTGGCGTAAGCAATCTGGAAGATGGAGTGTATATGTCGGTCGGATCGGCTGTCATGTCGCCCATGATTTTTGAGAAATCACTCTCGATGTCGCAGAACCTTGAGATTCAGCATAACGGGCATATAAATAATCATTACATGCTGGTGGTAGATCTTGCAGCATCAGACTGGGACTGGGACAAGGACGGAGAGCCGCCGGCAGATAACCCGGCATATTATCTTCGCTATTGTAAAACCTTTCACCGTATGGGCGGGGAAATGCACTACCTGACGGCTGACAACCGTGATTTTTTACTGGCACTTTACCGGAAACTTAAACCGATACAGGATGAGTAATGTGAGCTGATACCTTTTCAGAAACGGGGGAAAGCCCGGATATAATTTTGTAAAACTTTTTGAATAAACATATGGATAAGAAGGAATTGATTCAGTATAAAAACGAAGCAGAAAATCATCTGGTTAATGAGCTGTTGCCCTTCTGGACCAGCCGCATGGTGGATGAAAAAAACGGAGGGTATATTACCCACTTCGATGAAAAAGGGAATGACACCGGTGAGGATGAAAAATCCCTGATAGCCCAAACCCGTTGCCTGTATACCCTTTCATCGGCTCACAGGGCAGGATATGGCAAAGGTAAGCTTGCTGGTATGGCGAAAAATGGGGTTGACTTTTTGCTTGAAAAGATGTGGGACAGGGAGTATGGCGGTTTTTACTGGATGCTCGACAGGAAAGGAAATGTAAAGATCGATCAGAAGATCATCTACGGGCACAGTTTTGCCATCTACTCCCTGAGTGAATATACAATTGCCACAGGCGACCCGCGCGGGATTGAATATGCACGGAAGGTTTTTGACCTCATTCAGAAGTACTGCACCGATACCATGTATGGTGGCTACTGGGAGATGTTCCATCGTAACTGGACATTATGCGGCCCGGGGAGTCAGGGTGGCGACCGCAAAACCCTTGATGTGCACATGCACCTGATGGAAGCTTTTACTGCCTTATATGAATGCACCGGCGAAGATGTGCACCGGAGGAAGCTCCTGGAAGTGATAGACCTTTTGCTGCACCGCATCATTCATCCCGTTTATAAAACAGGAATACCTCAGTTCTACAAGGATTGGACTGTTGCTCCGCAGATTAAGTTCGACATCATCTGGGGGTGGGACCGGTTCTCCGAAGAAGGGCAAAAAGGAAATGCCACTGACAACACATGCTACGGACACAATGCTGAGTTTGCCTGGCTGCTTCAGCATGCAATTGAAATCCTTAAAGATGATCCTGAAAAGTATACCGGATTGTTTCGCACAATTTATGATCATACCATCGATAACGGGATTGACTATGAACTGGGAGGTGTGTTTGTAGAAGGGCCACATTCAGGGGGAGTGTACGACAGGGAGAAGGAATTCTGGCAGCAGGCGGAAGTACTGATAGGGCTTCTTGATGCAGCCATCCTTCTTGGCAATGATAAATATTGGGCTGCCTATAAAAATGTGCACCGTTTTGTGTTCGAAAAATTCATCAATAAAGGGGTAGGGGAATGGTACCCGCTGTTGTCACGAAAGGGAGAGCCCATCTGGACGCATATGGGTCATTCATGGAAGATTAACTACCATACGGTAAGGGCTATGGTTCAAAGTATTCAGCGGTTGGAAAAACTGATGCAGTAAACAGATTAGACAAATCCTATGAACATTTCACTGAGCGGACTGGATTGGACGATAGGACTTGTGGTTTTGCTGGGCAGCATGGTGGTAGGTCTTTATATGGCTTATCGCAGGGATGCAGGTAAAAACAGTTCCAACTTCTTTCTTGGGGGCAGGAAAATCAAATGGCCCGTGATCGGGGCTTCGCTTTTTGCAACCAATATCGGAGCTGAGCATCTTGTAGGTCTTTCAGGAGATTCATACCGTTACGGCCTGTCAGCGGGTTCAGTGGAACTTACTACAGCAATCACCTTAGGTTTTGCAAGTGCCATCCTTTTCCCATATTATCTGAAAAATAAAATCTTTACGATCCCTGAATTTCTTGAGGTCCGCTACGACCGAAGGGCACGACTGTTCTTTTCAGGGCTCATGCTGGTCATAAGCATCATGACTAAACTGGCCTTTACCCTGTTTGCAGGGGCATTGGTTATGAACAGCCTGCTGGGCTGGAGCATTATGACAACGGTATTCTATACCGGGATGGTGGTTGCATTATTTACAATTCTGGGCGGATTTACAGCCGTGGCATATACCGACACCATACAGACAGTGATCATGATTGTGGGTTGTTCCATCATGCTGTTCATTGGGTTGGATAAAGTAGGAGGCTGGAGCGGGTTGATGGAGAAGGTGCCGGAGGCCATGGTCATTGCCAAACCAGTTGAAGATCCCGTATATCCTTTCTGGGGTATTCTGGCAACAGCATTCTATGCAGGGATATTCTACTGGGGCATTGACCAGGTGAATGTGCAGCGGGTACTGGCAGCTCCCAATCTGCAGCAGGCGAGATGGGGTGCCATGTTTGCCGTATTTCTCAAAATGTTCCCTGTATTCATATTTGCACTTCCCGGTGTGATCGCATTTGCATTGTTCCCGGGCCTTGAAGGGGATGAAACAAAACAGACGTTCATTGTGCTGCTCAACCAGCTCTTGCCTTCCGGGGTAAGAGGGCTGGTGCTGGCATCTTTAATCGCGGCCTTAATCACTTCCCTGATTGCTGTGCTGAATTCTGTTTCTACCCTTGTGGTGAGGGATTTTGTGTTAGAGTTCAGGCCCCGGACTTCTGAGAAGAAGCAGGTGCTTACAGGAAGGTTTGTCATCATGATCGTAATATTATTGGGTATCGGTGCTGCGTGGCTGGTTTACAAAAATGAGGAAGGGCTGTATAAATACCTGCAGACCATTACAGCATACCTGGTCCTGCCTGTATTCCCGGCGATATTCTTCGGGATCGTAAGTAAGAAGGTCACTATGAAAGGTGCCATTGCCTCTGTTGCAGTGGGCATTGTTCTGGCTACGATCTTTGTTTTCGACCAGTTTATGGGACCTGAAGCCGGTAAGGCAATGTTTCCATTCCTGCATTATAAATATACAATCAACTTTGGCTTCCGCGGATTGTGGGCTGAAATCATTATAACTGCCGTTTTGTTTCTTGTTTCATCCTTAACTGAAAAAACAGCTCCTGAAAAGCTTGAGAAGACGACCCTTGATATGTCGGGTGGAATACAGAAATTTGAGGGAATAACCGACTGGCGGTTACAACTGGCTGTACTTTCTGCCATAACCATTTTCATATACTTTTGGTTAAGCTGATGCAAAATGTATTTAGTAGATTTACACGTGATATTTTAAATAGCCGAAGCAAATGAAGAGTATATTAATTGGGTTTAACTGGTGTTTGATATTGATTATTCCGACAGTCCTGGTTTCAGGCTGCAGTCGATCATCAGGTGGAGAAACAGGAAAAGATCTTACACTGACTTTCAGGGAAAATCAACCATTTAAAATTGCCCAGTTTACGGATATACACTGGAAGAACGATGATAAGGAGGCATGTGCTCATACAGTTTCTATCATCAGGCATGTGCTGGAAACAGAGCAGCCCGATTTTGTTGTTCTTACAGGTGATATTGTTACCAATACTTCTGAGAGTGGCTGGAAGGAACTGATGCCGGTATTCACGGGAGCCGGAGTTAAGTTTGCTGTTACGCTTGGCAATCATGATGATGAAGCAGAATGGTCGCGTACGCAGATATTCGATTATCTTGAAACACTTCAGGGTTTTGTCGGAGAAAAAGGCCCTGATGATATTACCGGGACAGGTAACTATATCATCCCTATTGCCTCTGCAGATAAAGAAACTACTGTTGCCAATCTCTGGTTTTTCGACTCCAATGCGTATTGTCAGGATACAAGTATAAGCCACTATGGCTGGATCCATTTCGACCAGATATCGTGGTACAGGGAGAAAAGCAGGGAAATTACTTCTGGAAACGGCGGCATTCCGATACCTGCACTGGCGTTTTTCCATATTCCGCTCCCCGAATACAATGAGGTAATCAATAAGCCGGGGACCATTGGTGAATATCAGGAGGAAGTCTGCTCACCCAAAATCAACAGCGGCATGTTTACTGCATTTTATGAAATGCAGGATGTAAAAGGGACATTTGTAGGCCACGATCATGTAAACAATTACATCGGAATACATAAGGGTATAGCCCTTGCTTATGGACAAAGCACCGGAGGCTATGGAGACCTTGAGAAAGGTGCACGTATAATTGAACTCCGGGAAAATGAGCCAGGCTTCCGTACGTGGGTAAGGACAATGGGAGGGGCATTACTTCATTTCAGTTACAATATGAACTAAGTTCACAGGCACCAGGTCAGTTTCAGCCCCTAAAATATTGCCCGGTAATTTGCTTCTTCATGTCACTAAAAAAACTGTAATCCAAAATGAACCATTCGGGTTATACCGCCGTTTAACGGGTATGAAGGGATATTTTTGATTGTCTTGTGTTTGAAGGAAGGCAGATAAATTTCATTTTGGCCCCGGTAATAAACCACATTGTTTCAGGATCTACTTATGCTTAGCCGCCCAGGAATTTCATCATACTTTATTGTGATTTGGACATGCATTTTTATAGAAAGGGTAAACATAAAGCTATAGAATATTACCATATGAATAATGGTATTTTTGCTCTAGTTTAATCCAATAACTGCTGCTTCTGGTCAAGAAAGATAAAATTCTATGCATAATGAATAAAATATAAGAAGTTTATGGTAGGAGCATTACCGAAATTTGTATAATGCATGGAAGTTTTTTAATCATTTAATCTATTAACACATGGAAAACAAGATTTTCAAATTGTTGATGTTGTGCATGTTTGTATTTTTTGCTTTCCAACCTTTTGCTCAGGTGCAGGTGAGTGGAACTGTACAAGACAATACTGGCGAATCTTTACCAGGGGTATCAATACTGATAAAAGGAACTGCACAAGGTGTAGTATCCGATATGAATGGGCAATATTCCATCAATGCTCCAAGCAATCAATCGGTCCTTGTATTCTCCTTTGTGGGAATGGAAACGCAGGAAGTTGACGTAAATGGCAGGTCTGTTATCAACGTGCAAATGTCGCCTTCTACAATTGGTGTGGATGAGGTTGTAGTAACGGCATTAGGAATATCCCGGGAAAAAAGATCGTTGGGATATTCTGTTGGAGAAGTGGACGGTGAGGCATTGCAGCGTGTAGCCCAGGATAATGTATTGAATTCACTTTCAGGAAAAGTACCGGGACTGACCATCAATCAGACGGGTGTTGCTGGTTCTACTGTCAGTGTAGTTATCCGGGGAGCAAACTCCCTTACTACCGACAATCAGCCTCTGTTTGTTATTGATGGAGTTCCTGTTGCAAACAAACTGAATAATGTTTCCATGATGGGTTCTGATAACCAGATCGACTATGGAAATACAATTTCAGATCTTAATTCTGACGATATTGCTGAAATAACTGTCCTGAAGGGGCCCAGTGCTGCAGCATTATATGGTACCCGGGCAGGAAACGGAGTTATTCTTATAACTACGAAATCGGGTAAAGGAGCCCAGGAACTGGGGGTCACCATTAGTTCCAATACGCGGTTTGAAGTGGCGACTGAACTGTTAAAGTTTCATTATAAATATGCCAATGGTGAAAGGAATCATATCCTGACTGAAGGCTCAGCATATTGGGGTGGACCACAACTTGATGCAGGTATTATTTCTCCGCAATGGGGGCTTGATGAACCTGCAGAATTGAGATCCTATCCCAATAATATGCGGGATTTTCTAAATACAGGTGTAACTACGAATAACAATATTGCGGTATATAACGGTAACGACAGGGGGAATTTCAGAATATCCTACAACAATATGTCGATGCAGGGCATGATTCCAAATCATGACAGGTATAATCATAGTTTGAAAACGAACTTGAATTATAACATTTTTGATAATCTGACTTTTTCTTCGAATGTTACCATTGCCAATACATTTTCTAATGATATTCCCAGTACAGGAGACAGAAGAAACAATCCTCTTGAGGCTGTATACGTAAACCCGCACATCCCTCTATCCAGGATGAAGGATTACTGGTTGCCCGGACAGGAGGGCATTCAGCAGAAAGGTTTACCTGACTATGATAATCCCTATTTCATAGCATATGGCATGTCCAATGCATTTTCAAGGGATAGGGTATTTGGGAATGTGGCACTTACCTATGAACTTACCGATGATCTGTCAGTGACAGGAAGATATTCTCTCGACCGCTTTCAGGAAGAGCGTGAAACAAAGATTCCTTTTAGTGCCTATCGTATGGAGAAGGGTAATTACTCACTCCAGAATATTTTCTTCCAGGAATATAATACAGATGTTCTTGCTACATGGAAAAATGCAAGCGATAACTGGGATGTTAATATTTCTGCTGGTGGAAATATCATGAGAAGGCGAGGCAATGAATCCTTTATAGGTTCAGGAGGTGACCGGAACAACGGCCTGGTAATTCCCGGGATTTACAATTTAGGCAATATACCACTGGATAATATTTCAGTAAACAGCAGTGAGTTCCAAAAAGCTATATACAGTTTATATGGTCTGGCTTCAATTGGGTTCAGAAACATCGTTTATTTTGATCTTACAGGCAGAAACGACTGGTCGAGTACCTTACCTGAATCGCACAGATCTTATTTCTATCCTTCGGCTTCGGTCAGCTGGTTGGTTAACAATACATTTAACCTGCCGGAAGCTGTTAGCCTTTTTAAATTGCGCGGTGGCTGGGCCAAAGTAGGTAATGATACTGATCCTTACCGTCTTCAGACTACACTGTCAACAGGAACCTGGAATTCCCTCATTACAGAATCAGTACCTGGAGTGCTGCTGAATCCGGATTTGAAACCTGAAGAATCGACCTCCATAGAAGGAGGATTTGATCTTAACTTATTTACCAACAGGGTAAGGCTAAGTGCAACTTATTATACTCAGGATAATGTAAACCAGATATTTTCTGTTCCCTTGCCACTTTCTTCCGGCTACAACAGCAAACTTATCAATGCAGGATTGATACGGAGCGAAGGATGGGAACTGACAGTAGGTGGAACTCCCGTTGATGTGCCGAATGGTTTAAAATGGGACATCGATTTTAATTTGTCACAGAACCATACCACTGTTGTTGAACTTACCGACGATTTGGAATTTGTCCAGATATGGAGCGAGAATGCAGGTGCATGGTCATTTATTGGTGACCGCATCGGTGACATTTATACATATGGAATTGCACAGGTCCGGGATCCAAATTCACCATATTACAGATATCCAATACTGAGTAATGATGGGCAATGGATTAATATGAACCAGCAGAAAGACTGGCAAAAGGTTGGCAACTTCAATCCAGATCTTTTGGTAGGTATGCAAACAGCTGTTAGTTTCAAAAGATGGAACTTAAGTGCAAGCTTAGATTGGAGAATGGGTGGTGAATTCGTATCATATACTTACCGGTATGGTGAATCTGACTGGAAGTCACAACGCCAGCTTGACCAGCTGATACCTGGGGGACTCATGTCTCCGCAGGACCTGGTAGAGTACCTGAAGTCAGACCCGGAGAATAATATTATTCCTCAAAATGGAAGATTCCCCAGGGTTGGCGGACATACACAGGAAACAGGGGGTATGCAGCTGCCGGATGGTTATTATGACGGTGCTTTTATCCCCGGGGTTATTCAGGTGGCAGGTGCCGATACTCCTGACGATTTCAGCGATGACCAGTATGTTGAAAACCTGGGAGGTCCCGGTACAGTGGTGGCTCCAATAACTGATACATACCCGTGGAGCTATAACAGGAACATAACGTTTGATGCTTCCTTTATTAAACTCAGGGAATTATCCCTTTCTTACAGGCTTCCGGATCTGGGTGCTGTTAAAAATGCCTCAGTGGCTATATACACAGGAAACCTTATATTATGGACCAAAGCAAAGATTGGCATTGACCCTGAACGTGCTTTCCAGGCAAACTCTGGCAACCAGGGAAACACTGTCAGCCAGTTTAAGCAAGGTTTTGAACGGCAGAATGTAATGCCATGGACTGCATCAGGC
This sequence comes from Bacteroidota bacterium, assembly GCA_023412195.1. Lineage (GTDB taxonomy): Bacteria > Bacteroidota > Bacteroidia > Bacteroidales > Prolixibacteraceae > Mariniphaga. The sequence goes on along the minus strand of JAEYNZ010000120.1, from coordinate 8,445 downwards.
GGGATCAGGCTTAATTTCAGTTTTTAATAACCAGTTATCCTAAAAGATATGAATACTATGAAATATTTTAAAATAATCATGATCAGTATACTGGCATTTGGGATGATGTCTTCATGTGAAGATCTGTCGGATATAAACCGTAACCCCAATGCCATTGAACCTGAAGGAGCAAATGTTAACCTTTTAATGCCCTCGGTTCTCGGGCCTTCTGCTGCAAACTATCTTTCATTAGGGCTTGATAATATGGCAGGGGCCATGCAGTTCATTCATGCATCAGGCTGGGGTGATGCCACCAATTATTTCGATTGGGACACACGCGGATGGGAAGGCTACTATGGTATTTTACGCACCAATGAATTGATGATTCAGACTGCACAAAGAGATGGATTTCCTTTTCATGAAGCAGTCGGACTAACAATGCGTGCATTTCTTTTTGGACAAATTGCCGATTACTGGGGTGACGCGCCTTACAGTCAGGCGCTACAGGCTTTTACAGGTGAGATGCAACATCTGTATCCTGCGTATGATACGCAGGAAGCAATTTACAATGGTGTTATTGAAGATTTAAAATCTGCAGCTGCTTTGTTTGCTGCCGGAGATAATACCAACGTTAACGGCAATGTAGACCTCTATTATGGTGGAGACATGTCAAACTGGGAAAAATTCGCAAATTCCCTTCTGATACGCTATTATGTAAGAATTTCAGAAAAGAACCCGGGAGTGCAGGGTGAAGTGGAAGCTGTTGTTGCAAGCGGGAAGTTTATCTCAACAGCCGCTGAAGATGCCACGATGGATTATACGGGCGGACCTAATGATCAGTGGCCGTTTATTTATACCGATGAAACAAGTTCTACAAGGTATATGGCTGCCTCTACGATCATTGAACAGCTGGACAGTACAAATGACCCACGTTTACATGTATGGTATGCTCCCGTAACCATCAGATGGGTACCTGATAATTCCATTTCAGGCTCAACTGCTCCCGAAAAGATGTTGGTAAACGGAGTTGAAACTGATATTCTTCCAAACTGGATAGACTACCAGGGAAGGAATGAAACTTTTACCAAATTATATAACCCGAATGATGCAAGTTTCAATGACAGTGAGTTTGTTGGAGTACCTCCCGGTATGCGCATGAGTGATATCCATACATATAATGGTGCCTATAACGGTGCACAGGGAAGGTTTAATCATCATGTATCCACTTTGCACCCTCAGTTTATGGACGGAGAGCCAAGGCAGGGCGATTTATTGCAGGCAAGGATTGTATCTGCTGCTGAAATGCATTTTACGCTAGCAGAACTTGCATTGAAAGGATGGAATGTAGGTGGCTCAGCTGAAGATCATTACAGGGCAGGAATCCAAAATTCATTGATTACCTGGGGAGTAGGGGACCAGTTTGACGCTTTTTATCCAAATGTTGCTTTTGACGGGACTCTTGAACAGATTATGACTCAGAAGTGGGTTGCCAGTTTTACAAATGCAACGGAAGCATGGCTTGACTATAGAAGGACAGGCCTGCCGGTGTTAACACTGAGTACCGATGTGGCCCGTGCACCTGTTCCCGCATTACGTTTCGGTTATGGCAGTGATGAACTGAACAACAACACTGAAAATGTGAATGCCGCAATTGAAAGGCTCGAAACTACCCAGTATTCCGGCCCACTTGGAAAAAATAGCGTTTATTCAAGGCCATGGGTGGTACAGGGAACGAACAAACCCTGGTAATTTAGTATGGTTTCTTTTGATATAAGAAGAGGACATGGGATGATTCCATGTCTCTTCTTTTAAAAAAAATGTGTTGATGAGGCATATTTGGGTTATTTTTCTGCTGGTATTTTTTGGCCCTAAACTGGTAGCTGCCTCCGGACGGGACAGTCTCCGCGGGATCGTATTTCAGGATAAAAATCTCAATGGCTTCCGGGATCAGGGAGAACCCGGTATTGAAGGAGTTTGTGTATCGAATGGAAAAGATGTGGTATTGACCAGTCAGGCTGGAGAATGGACGCTTTCAGCAGAAGATGTAAATTCTGTATTTGTGATTAAACCTGCAAATTATGCAGTACCTTTGAATGAGGTTAACATCCCGCAGCATTTTGTACTTACAGAAAATCTTCCCGTTGATTCCGGTGTACACTTTGCCCTAAGGTATGCACCCGAACCCAATACTTTCTCAACTTTGTTTTTTGGAGATACACAGGCACGTGGCCTTCGCGAGGTCAATTTTGTGATGCATGATGTGGTGGAAGAGTGCATGGAAACTGACGCTGCCTTTGGCGTTTCGCTTGGCGATATTGTTGCCGATGACCCCACTCTGTTTGCAGAAGTAAGCCAGGGTATCGGGCAAATTGGAATTCCATGGTATAACATCTTCGGGAACCATGATCATGACCGGGATGAAACAGAAAATATTAATAAGGACAAAACTTTCAGAAGCCATTTCGGGCCTTCAATATATGCTTTTGAATACGGCCAGGTAGTATTTATAGGCCTTAACAACATATATTTCAACCCCGGGGGTAAATATACTTCACACCTAGATGAAGGCCAGCTTGATTTTGTCAGAAAATACCTTGAATATGTTCCGGAAGAAAAGCTGGTGGTACTCATGATGCATGCACCGGTTATCCGGACTGAAAACCGGGATATACTATATGAAATACTTGCAGGCAGGAGACATACATTTTCAATATCAGGACACGTACATGAACAGATTAATGTTTTTGTAGATACAGCAATGGGGTGGAAAGGCAGTGAACCTCATCATCATCTGATCAATGCAACTGTGTGTGGAAGCTGGTGGTGTGGCTTGCATGATGAGCTGGGAATTCCTCATGCCACCATGAATGACGGGGCTCCCAATGGCTATTCAATCATAACCTTCTCAGGCAATCAATACAGCATTCGCTATAAAGCTGCCCGGAGGCCGGTTGATTACCAGATGAATATTTACATGCCGGATGAAATTACCACACAGGAACTGGATACTGCCAGCGTACTGGTCAATATATTTGCAGGTTCTGCACGGTCGCTGGTTGAAATGCGCATTGGCAGAAACGGAAACTGGAACTCAATGGAGCAGGTAAGTGCTGTTGACCCTGCATGCTTGAGAATGCACCAGCTAAGCCCTGTACTTGAAACAAAATTGAATGGTGAATCACTGGAACAGGCATTTGGTTATAAAATGGATTATCCCAGCGTTTCAACCCACATGTGGAAAGCCAAACTGCCGGCCGGTCTTGCTGAAGGGACACATACCCTTACAATAAGGACCACTGATATGTTTAACCAGACCTGGACAGGAACCCGTATATTCAGGGTACGTTCAGGTAAATCAACTTTATAAATTGCCTATTATGAAAGCATTCGGGATCAAATCTATCCTTCTTTTATCTGCATTTTTCGTATTTGTCATCCCATGTGAGGCTGGAATCGAAAGTAAACCTGTACATGCTGACACTCCTTTTATTCAGGATTACAGCATAAAATATTATTTAAATCAGTCTGATGTTTCATTATACAAAGTGGCTTCTGACAGGAACGGGAAAATACAGGTGCTTTCTTCAGCCGGTTTGATGCATCCGCACGGGGCTGAGTTTTTGTATCCAGGAACACTGGAACCGGATGGAACTTACCGGCCAATGGCTGATAAATCAATAGCCGGTATAGGTTCCTATAAAAAGCAGCTGGTTTATCTCGATAATGAGGCTGTTATCAGCAATGCATGGGCAGGTATACTCTTTTCAAAACATCAGATGCCTGCAGCACGGCTTTTTGCCGGTGGTGACGATTTTACATTCCTGGTGGCTGAAGGATCAGCTATAAAACTTGTGAAAGATTCGAAACAACTGTGGAATGGAAGTGTTCCAGAACAGATCATTGAAGTGAAGCATGCAGGAAATAAAGACATGTTTTGGATTTTAACATCCAGCGGCCTCTATACTTTTGCCCCTGGAACCAAAAACCCTGAACTTTTCTATAAAGGGAATGGATTTACTTCCTTCGATTTATTTGATTCAGGCACAAAGGTGTTAATAGGTACAAAAAATGGGTATATAGTAATCAATAACATTAATCAGCAGCGGGTTGGACAGACACATACCAAAGTTCCGGTTCCTGAAATTACAGTTGTAAGTGAAGTAAACGGAAAAGCCTGGTTTGGAACCCCTGAGGGAGCTTTTATGCTGCGCAACGATGGAAAATACAACTATTATTACGGTGAACGCTGGCTTCCGGGCAACAAGGTAATTGATATTGCAGCAGGACCGGATAGTACGGTCCTGATATTAACAGACCGGGGACTTGCCAAAATTGCCTATAAGGAAATGACCCTGCATGAGAAGGCTATTTATTATGAAGACCAGGTGCGTAAGCGTCATATACGGCATGGATTCAATGCTACATTAAGCGGCATGAAGGATGGAAACCTTTCCACAGGCTACCTTGCCGATTCCGATAATGATGGCTTATGGACTTCCATGTACCTTTGCAGCCAGGTGTTCCGGTATGAAGTAGAAGAATCTCCGGAAGCCCTTCAAAATATCATTGAATCACTTGATGCCATGGAACGTTTGTATACGGTGAACCCGGTTCCGGGATTTCCTTCCCGTTCATTCGAAAGGAGTGGTTACATTGAAATACTTTCAGACCCTGAACGTTGGCAACATTCCGCTGATCCTGAATGGGACTGGAAAGCAACCACAAGCAGTGATGAAGCCATCGGGCATGTATTTGTTTTTGGAGCCATAGCAGAACTGACAGATGTGGAGCCTGTCAGAAATAAGGCTATCCGATTACTCGATGAACTTATGCAGCATGTTGTCGACAATGATTTTTACCTGATCGACTTCGACGGCAAACCTACGCTCTGGGGGAAATGGCATCCCGATTACGTGAACGGTTTTCCAACTTCCATTGGTGACAGGAAGCTAAACAGTTCCAACATTGTGGCCATGCTTCAGACTGTATACCATTTTACCGGTAAGGAAATATATAAGGAAAAGGCTTTTGAACTGATGCATCAGCATGGTTACCTCGAAAACCTGATGCGCCCCATGGAAGAAATCGGAAGAGCCCCTGAAGGAGCTGATGAATGGAGTAAGATGCTTTCCGGATCATGGAACCATTCTGATGACGAAATGTATTTTCTGGGGTATTGGGGACTTTACCGCTATGCATTTAATGATTCCCTGAAAGCAATGTTCAGGGAAAGCATCATTGATCATTGGGAATATGAACGCCCTGAAAAAGATGGCCTGTGGAACCTGTTTACAGGTATGGTAACCGACGATTTTGACCTGGATGAAGCAGTATGGTACCTGCAGGAACATCCACTCGATCTGATCCAGTGGGATATTAAAAACAGTCACCGGCAGGATATTGAACCCATGGAGCCAAATTTCCGGACCCAGGAAATTAAAGAGGTACTTCCGCCCGATGAGCGCCCGGTACAAAGACATAATGCCAACATGTTCAGGCTCGACCGGACAGGCAGCAACGGAACATCAGAATACAGTGCAGGCGATATCTGGTTGCTGCCATACTGGCTGGGACGATATCTCGGGGTAATTGGCCATAAAAATTAAAAATATAGTGTGCTTTCATAGGTTTTTTATAATGTAGGTGTAGTTTTAAAAGCGTAACCGGGTTCACAAAAACCCGGTGCGCTTTTCTTTTCATTTTTAAAAGCAATAAATTCCACAGTAAAGAGTTTTTCAGCCAGAAGAAAAAAAATATTAAAAACAAGACACAAGTCCCTCAATAAAGAGTTTTACAGCCCGATGAAAAATAATATTGTAAACGACCCCCTAAATCCCCCGAAGAGGGACTATGGGACAGTGCAAATTTGGCAGCATGCTGCTAAAGAACGTCTTGTCTTTCCCCTCTCCGCCAGCTGGCGGAAGGCGGGGAGGGGTCGTTTTGATTTTAAATGATAGATGATTTCAAAAGAGACTTTGAAATACAAATAACAAGACTTTGATCATGCTAAAAAAAGATAAATATTTTTCTAAATAGTATACAGGTATTACAGTATGATCCTGTCTTGTGTCTTGTGTCTATTTATCCTGATACCAAAACATTGAGTATCGTTGTTAATGATTATTATATAGAAAAAAATGAAGAAGCTGAACGATATTTATATAAAGCTGGTTTTTCTTAACGTCACTGTTTTCTTCCTGTTAAGTTGTGTTTCCCGCCCGGTTCCTTCACAAAAAACCGTAGGCCACGTGATGGATGAAACCATAACACATCTGTATGCCACCATGGATGAGGCTGAACTGAATGCCCTTGACCAGCAGAAAGCCTTGTCGTTGTTCAGTGAGTCCCAGAGGCAAATACTGGCAACCCGGCATTGGGTGTTTGATGTAAATGTACCGGTTGTGGTCTCTGTTATGCGGAGCCAGAATCAGAAGGTGCTTCCATTCTGGCTGGAACCTTCGGGGTTTGAAAGAACCAGCCTGGAGATGCAGAACGACTTTCATACGTATGAAGTGTGGCAAAAGGATTTTGATGCTGGCACCGTAGAACTTGGTATCAACGGCTTCGAAAATTTTACCTACCATTATTTTGTTTCGGTTGCCCCGCAGGATTCAGGGCAGCCTCTTGAAATATCAGTTGAAATCCCGGAGAACCAATATACTGGAGTTTTAGATGACGGGGCATTTACATACCACGACTGGACTGAGCTTGTGTTGAAAAATGTTCCTGAGGAAATGAAAGGGCAGAAGCTTCTCACTACAATCAGGGGGCGTGGGAAAGAGTCGCATCTGATAGATGCATTCCGTAAAACTTCCTTTCCGTCTTCTTCAGAACCTGACCATGTGTTGCTGACATGGAGCTCCGAACCTGCAACTTCATTGGATATTCAGTGGAGAACAGATACTTCAGTGGAACATGGAAATGTCATCTACAGGGTAAAAGGGGAGGAGGATCATGAAGTACAGGAGGCAGAAATGCTTGTGATGGAAGACCGTGAACTGATGAACGACAGGTATATTCATCGCTTTACAGCAAAGCTGAAGGATTTACAGCCCGGAACAGAATATGAATACCTCATTGGTAATGAGGATGACTGGAACAATGCCTGCAGTTTTTCAACGCCTGAAAATGACAGTTCCTTTTCGTTTATCTGGTTTGGCGATGTGCACAACAAACCTGAATTCGGCGTGCTGCACAACAAAGCTGATTCAGCCCATCCGGAAGCAGCATTTTATGCCATTTCAGGAGATTTGGTAGACGACGGCCTCTACCGCGATCAATGGGATGAGCTTTTTGAGTATTCAAAAGATGTAATCTGCAAAAAGCCCCTGATGAATGTGCCAGGGAATCATGATAACCGCATGGGGCTTGGCTCGAAAATGTTCCGCGACTTGTTCAGCTATCCGCACAATGGCCCCAAAGAGGTACCGCCCGGACAGAGTTATTCCTTTACATATAAAAATGCGTTTTTCCTGATGCTTGATGCCACTACCAGGGCAGATGCACAAACAGACTGGATCGAAGAACAGCTTGCAGGGACCAGTGCTGATTGGAAATTTGCTGTATTTCACTTTCCTCCCTACAACTGGAAGGAACCCTATCTGAATATTCAAAAGGAATGGGTTCCGGTTTTCGATAAATACCATGTCGATATGGTACTCAGCGGGCACCTGCATTATTACATGCGCTCAAAGCCCATGAAGAATGGTGAAGTTACAGATTCATACAACGATGGCACCGCATATATCATTTCACTGGGAATTCCCGGCAGACTGGAAGAAATATCAGAAGAGCCTTATGCCGCGGTAACCGAACTGAACGGATGGCTCTATCAGCATATTCACATCGATGGGAACAGGCTTTCCTATAAATCATTAAATGCCGGGGGGAACCTTATTGATTCCTTTGAAATTGTAAAGCCGGAATAATTTGTACGCATATAAAACTACGGGCACCCAGCCTTTAGGGATGAGGTGAGGCTTTTTCTTTGAGTTTATAACAGGTTCTTAACACTATGTCAGGGGTTTGTCTTTCAGGGGCAACCTTAATCTTTGATGGTTATAAGATAACTTCTGCGACTCTTTCTTATCATGTTCAAATCTATACCTGGTCCATGTTTAATTGAATTTAGTCTGGACTTGGTATTGACCTGGTATGAAGAAAAGATGCTTTTTTCATATTCTATAGTAGAAGGCTCCAATTATCCGGATTTAATAAAGGGACATAAAAAAAGCTGTCTCTTTAAGTGATACAGCTTAACCAATATTTTATAAAGCAATACATTAGTTTCCGGTTAATATATGAGACAAATATATAACAAACTGATTGTCATCTCGAGAAGTCACCCCAACAAAATGGGGCACAATGAAGCTATGACATGGATTGAAGTTTATATCATAAGTGTCTCTTCTTTGTGATTTCTTGGTGCCTTGGAGCCTTGGTGGCAAAAGAAAAAAAATGCCACAA
>JAEYNZ010000112.1 GCA_023412195.1 Bacteroidota bacterium | reverse complement strand
TCAAAATGGGGCTAAAGCCCTGCTGTCGTTTGAGAGTTCCGGGCCCGTTGGCTGAAGCCAACGGCAATGTTTCGCAGCAACAGCCTTTTGCAGAAGACCAGAAAGATACCAGATTAAATTTAGATTTTATGCAAGAGTAATCATTTCCGTTGGTTTTAACCGACGGTACCCGTGCGTATGTTTTTATCCGGCTTTAGCCACATGTATTTTATTGAATCTATTAATTCTCAAAATGGGGCTAAAGCCCTCCTATCTTCTTAGTTCTGCATCCGTTGGCTGAAGCCAACGGCAATGTTTCGAAGAAACAGCCTTTTGCAGAAGGCCGGATAGATACCAACTGAAATTTAGATTTCAAGCAAGGGTAAAAATTTCCGTGGGTTTTAACCGACGGTACCAGTGGGCGTGATTCTGGCCGGCTTTAGCCGCATGTATTTTATTGAATCTATTAAATTCTCCAAATGGGGCTAAAGCCCTGCTATCTTCTTAGTTCTGCATCCGTTGGCTGAAGCCCACGGCAATGCAAAAACCTTATTTAAATTTTCAACCTTAGTAACCTGACATCTAAACCTGACCCCCCTACCTTATTACCTTATTAATGACGGTGTGCCGGTGATGAGTAATCATTTCCGTTGGTTTTAACCGACGGTACCAGTGAGCGTGATTTTATCCGGCTTTAGCCCCATGTATTTTATTGAATCTATTAATTCTCAAAATGGGGCTAAAGCCCTGCCATCTTCTTAGTTCTGCATCCGTTGGCTGAAGCCAACGGCAATGTTTCGAAGCAACAGTCTTTTGCAGAAGGCCGGAAAGATACCAAGTGAAATTTAGATTTCATGCAAGGGTAAAAATTTCCGTTGGTTTTAACCAACGGCATTCTCCATTTGGTGTCTTTTGTGGTTTTTTGTGTTTTGGTGGTTAATTTTTTTTACCACCAAGGCACCTGCTGCCGTAGGCAGGCCTACCTACCGGCAGGCAGGCCAAAAAGTTAAAAAGAAAACATCCATCCTCTGCGTCTCCCCGTCTTTGCGGTTCAAAGTTTCTCCAACCACCGACAGGTGGTTTCCTTAAACTCTTAAACCCTCGAACTAACCACAGATAACTTTAAGTTGAAGCTTTCAACTTCGAAAATTTTTCAAAATGGCACTTGTGTCTCTGAATCCTGATTAGTATATTTGGATATGACAAAAAATGATATCATAGAAAATATTATATCTTCACTAAGCAGATTAAATGTCAATAAAATCATTTTGTTTGGTTCATGGGCAAAAGATAACCAGGGAGATGAAAGTGATATTGATATACTTGTTGTTACTAACGACAATTTTATATTTCAGACATTCGCACAAAAAAATGAAACTAAACTAAAATATGCCCAGGCCCTGCACCCTCTGAGAAAATTTGCAGATATCGATCTTATCGTCCACACACAACCGATGTTCCGAAAATTTATTGAATTAAACAGTGGTTTTAAAAAGGAAATTTTTAAAACCGGAACTGTGATATATGAAAGCAACAACTAAAGAATGGATTGCAGCAGCCGAAGACGATCTCCTGTCTGCCAAAAAGCTGGTTGATGAGTCCAGGCTTACAAATATTGTTGCGTTCCATTGCCAGCAATGCCTTGAGAAGTCGTTCAAAGGTTTCATTGAAGAAAAGGATCTTTCTTTTATAAAGTCACATGATCTTCTAAGACTTTGTGATATTACCGGTATTCAATTGCCGGAACAGGAAGTTATATTGCTGGAAACCATTAATGAAGTTTATATTGATGCACGGTATCCGGCTGATCTGGGTTTGATGCCACAAGGCAAACCTACAACAAGGGAGGCCATGAAATTCATATTATTTACAGAAAACCTGTTTAATAAAATTAAAAATCAAATAGCCTGATAACCCAAAAACCAGCATTCCCTTTTTTGATGCCTTTTGTAAACTCTAGAGTTTTCATGGTTAAAAAAAGTTTCGGTTACCTGCCTGCCGGCCAGGCAGGCGAGTGAAGAGTTACTGGTGAAAAAAGAAGAGCTGCCTGTCTACCAGCCAGGCTACCTGGCGGACATCCTTCCCTTATATGATGGGGCTAAAGCCTCTATGCATGATCATCATCATTCGTTGGCTGAAGCCAACGGCAATGCAAAAACCTTATTTAAATTTTCAACCTTAGTAACCTGACATCTAAACCTGACCCCCCTACCTTATTACCTTATTAATGACGGTGTGCCGGTGATGAGTAAAAATTTCCGTTGGTTTTAACCGACGGTACCAGTGCGTATGTTTTTATCCGGCTTTAGCCACAATTATATTCATGTCAGAATTTTTATAAAGTAAATTATAAATGGGGCTAAAGCCCTGCTGTCATTTGAGAGTTCCGGGCCCGTTGGCTGAAGCCAACGGCAATGTTTCGAAGCAACAGTCTTTTGCAGAAGTCCGGATAGATACCAAATGAAATTTAGATTTCATGCAAGAGTAAACATTTCCGTTGGTTTTAACCAACGGTACCAGTGCGTATGATGTTATCCGGCTTTAGCCACATGTATTTTATTGAATCTATTAATTCTCAAAATGGGGCTAAAGCCCTGCTGTCTTCTTAGTTCTGCATCCGTTGGCTGAAGCCAACGGCAATGTTTCGAAGCAACAGTCTTTTGCAGAAGTCCGAATAGATACCAAATGAAATTTAGATTTCATGCAAGATTAAAAATTTCCGTTGGTTTTAACCGACGGTACCAGTGCGTATGTTTTTATCCGGCTTTAGCCGCATTTCTTTTTTCTCTCTTTAACCCTTGGAGGTTTCCAACACTCGAAGGTTGCGAACAGGGTTTCTGCCAATGAAGAAAGTCCTTCGCGACCGTTTGTTCCCTCACCCCTCCATCGCACAATGTACATCCATCCCGCACCCCTCTCCGTAACATAGAGGGGCAAAGACCCGGCCGCGGGCATATCTGCCAAAAAGTGGCTGAGGGCACAGCGTATCGGGCATAGCGCCAAGAGCAATGAACATCAACTCTTTTCTTGAAGCTTGTGGCTTGAAGCTTGAAGCTTGAAGCTTAGCCACGAGAATGCCCGCCAAAGAAGAAAACGCTCTGCGCCTTTGCGTCTCCGCGGTTCAAAACTCTCCTAACCACCGACAGGTGGTTTCTCAATCTGTGAACCTGTGGCTGTGAGCATATACATACCTGCCTGCCCACCAACCCCCGCACCCGTTCGCGTAATTCGCCCTAATTCGCGCAATTCGTCCTAATTCGCGCAATTCGTCCTAAACGGCAAACCATTTGCATACCCCCTATATCATAACTTACTAAAACAGAGCTCATGTACCATCATCTCAAACAGAAACACCATGCACAATCTGAGTAAAAACCCAGCATTTACCGGACTTGCAGCTTATCCCATCCTGGTAAACAGTCCCGCAATAACACATAAAACCAGTATCGGGACCATGGTCAAATTCGGGACAAATTGTCCCACTATGATACAACGTGCACATAAGATCACGAAAAACTTGCTTTTATATAAACTGAATTCGTAAATTATATGATTAAATTTTCTGTCTAGACCCAGAAAATGAAAACCTTATGGCTAAAAAAAGAATCGCATACCAAAAAACCATACTTAAAACAAGCGACCCATGAATCAACCTGAATTAACCAAAAACATCCGGCCATGAATCAAATCCTGTCCGTGTATCTTCCCGGTAAATATTTCCACCCATAACTTTTTGTACGTTGCAATGGGTAACATGCAAATCAGCCGGATCCTGAAAACTGCTGATGCCTGCCATAGCCAGGCAATGGCGGACCGTATGCTGCATTTCTCTCCGGATGTGTATCCGGAATTCGAATGACCCGTAAATCTTATTAAATAATTACATACCAAAAACAAACCGTTTATGAAAACAAAAAATTACAATTACCCCCCTGCCCCACAACTGCCCGTAACACAAACCCGGCTGGCATTGCCGGCAGCAGGCAATCAGTCCTTATATCCGAAGGCGTTGCCTGCGCATTCTGAAATGCATCAATTGAATTAGAAAAATTAAAATAATAAATAACCTAAGCGTCATGACAAAACTTTCATCATTTCCTTTTGCTGAAGCTAAGTCGAAACAGACAGAGCCTACCAAAGAACCAACTCAACAAGCAACAACAACTCACAAGGCAGACCTCACTTTTTTACGAACGACCCTGTTGCTGACACTTCTCTTTGCACTGGTTAGCATAACATGGGGACAGTCTGTTACTAGAAATGCTGGAGCAGGTGCAAACAATAACAATATAGGTACAATAAACTGGACCAATCCTGGAAATATTTTGTCTATTGATAATTCGTATGCAACAGTAACTCTTAATAGTAAAACTAGTAGTCGTTATCTCTATGGAAGTAACTATGGATTCACTATCCCTAGTAATGCGATAATATCTGGAATTGAAGTAACTATTGGTATTTATGCTACAGGGTCAGGATCTAATCGAGCAAAATACAATAACATTCGATTAGTTAAAGGTGGAACTATAGTAGGAGATAATAAAGCAACTGAAATCACAATTCCTAATTCGAAAACCGATGTTAAATTTGGCTCTAGTACAGATCTTTGGAGTACTACCTGGACCCCTGATGATATTAACAATTCAAACTTTGGACTTGTATTTTCAGCACTGCGGGACATAAATCAGAACACGACGGTTTATGTGGATTATATGAGTATTTCTGTAACTTATACAACTATAACGTCATTTTCCCCCACTAATGCTTGTTCCGGTTCAGGTCAGAGCGTAACCATAACAGGAACTAATTTTACAGGAGCAACTGCTGTAACTTTCCATGATAATACGCCAGCAGCAAGTTATACTGTTAACAGTTCAACCCAAATTACGGCTACCTTGCCTGCAGCTGCCCAAACTGGACCAATAAAGGTTACAACAGCTGGCGGAACAGTAACAAGTACAAATGATTTTACAGTGTATCAAATGGTTACACCAAGCTTTACCCAGGTTGATCCCATTTGTTCGGGGGGAACTTTAGCAGCTTTACCAGAAATATCCAACAACGAAATTACAGGCACTTGGTCACCGGTTTTGGACAATACGAAAACAACAACTTATACGTTTACACCAACTGCAGGGCAGTGTGCTACAACTATAACAATGGAAATTGTAGTGAATGCAAATACATGGTTGGGCAACTCCACTGACTGGGCTGATGCAAGCAACTGGTGCGGAGGCATTCCAACCTCATCAACAGATGTCCTCATCCCATCCGGCTTATCTAACTTCCCGGTCATCAGTTCTTCCACAACTGCCGAATGCAAGAATTTAATTTTGGAATTAAATGCCTCCCTCACCATCGCATCAGACGCTTCTGCCACAGGCAGCTTAAAAATAAATGGCTCGGCCACCATTAACGGAACAGTAAATGTTAAACGCTGGATTCCCAGCGGCGACGACTGGCACATGATTTCTTCCCCGCTTACAGGCAATAAAATGGGAAATCCGGGTTTTGCTTCACTAAATAATCTTGAAGTAGATAATATTACTTCACCCACCGATTACGACCTGGCTCCTTATGATGAGGAACTGGATACATGGTCTGGCTATATTGGTTACAATAATGGAACAAGCACCTTTGCAACTGCAAAGGGGTATGCCATGCGCAGATTTGAAGATACTCCTGCCGGTGCAGTTACTTTTTCAGGAACAGGCATCAATGCTGGTGATATCTTAAATGTACCGGTTCAAAAAAAGAAATATGGCTGGAATGCCCTCGGCAATCCCTATACTACTGCTCTTGCCATAAAAGGATCAGGAACCGCAAGCTTTTTGGATCACAACAAATCAAAGCTGGATCAAAATTTTGGCGGAGTATATATCTGGGACTATAGCACCAATGATTATGTGGTTATTACCCAGACTCCGTTTAGTGCTACCCCTCCAGGAGGGGAATCACAATTATCCCAGTCGAACATTGCCGTTGGACAGGGTTTTATTGTGAAGGCAGAAAATAACGGAACTGTTGATTTTCTAACAACGATGCAGGTTGCTGCTCCAACCACATTGTTCAAATCTGCTGAAATAGAATGGCCGGTTGCCAGGTTAAATGTTGTGGCGGGTGATATGCAAAATAACACTATAGTAGCCTTCAATACCGAAATGACCAATGGCCTCGACCCTACTTACGATGTTGGCAAATTTAAAGGCAATCCCAATCTGGCGCTTTATACAAAACTGGTGGACGGAAGCAGCAATGTTGATTTTGCAGTCCAGGCATTGCCCGATGTAACAACTGAAGAAATCCTGATTCCGGTAGGTCTTGATTTCCCTGCGGGGGGAGAAATTTCCTTTGCAGTCGATTTGTCATCTGGGTTTAGTGCTGATACCAAAGTTTACCTGGAAGATACCCATAACCAGACTTTAACACAATTAAATCTGGAAGATGCAATATACTCAACAACTGTTGCTCAGGGAACTGCAGGATCCGGCCGTTTCAACCTTGTATTTGAAAAATACTCAGCCACAGGAATCGTCAATCCGGCAGCAGAAAACAAATTTAAGGTTTATAACAGCAACAACACCGTTTATATTAATGGCCCTGCAAATGCAGAAACCAGTTTTGCCCTTTACAGTATTGATGGTAAAATCTGGACCAGCCGCCGGGCAGAAAACATGAATCAGAACAGCATAGATGCATCGGCATTCCCTGCTGGTATTTACCTGTTAAGAATAAACCACAAAGGGTTCCGTCAGACTGAGAAACTGGTGATCATGAAATAATTGAAAACAATCATTAAAGTATAACAAAATGAAAAAAGACAAAACTCAAATGGAAAAAGGAGACAACGGGCAAAAAATTACCCGTAAACAGGCAATCCAAAAAGCTGGCATTACTGCCCTGACAGCGGCTTCCCTGCTGTTTCTTAATACAAAAAGTGCCAGTGCATCTTCTACCGAAGCCACCGGCCTGAATTCTACAGGCAGAAGAACAAGGGATCAGGAATAACGCATTTTCAATTTAAAGGATTAATAATCGAAAAACGATCCGGCTTGTGTTCAAGCCGGGTCCTTACTCTTTTCATGCAACAAACTCTGACAATATTACCCACTGCAGTCATCCGGAGATTAGGTCAATCCTATGCTACCTGGTTTCAACATTCAAAATCATTTGTTTTGCTGGAAGAACCTGCCTATGATGTTTTACAGCTATATAATGAAGGAGAACCAGCAGACCGTATCATTTCTGTATGCAATGAGAAATACGGCCACCTTGAAGAAAACATCCCGGCATTTACCCATGAGATGATTGAGATATTTCAGCATTTTAATCATCCTGAAAATGCGGTTACTTTTTCCCTGGACCCCTCGGTAATCAAATCGGTCCCCGACTCTGTATATTCGGTGAAGACTTATCAATTGGGCAGTAAAGCAGTTTCTGTACATTATCAAAATGAATTTCTTGAATTCTCGATCCATCCGCTGTTTGCCCACCTGGCAGTTTCCGATTCTCCAATCGCTGCACACAGCATCGAATTATTTGAAAACACCAGATTCTGCTTTTTCAGGTACAACAGCCAGATTGTGGATATATTTAAAAAGAAACATCTTGAATTTTTTACCGGCTCTGTGAAACAGCAGATCTACAGCACCTTGTATAACAGGGACTATAACTCCTGGATGATGGCCCTCCATGCCTCGGGCATCATCAAGAACAACCAGGCCATCTTGTTCTCTGCTGTTGGCGGATCGGGGAAAAGCACAATCTCGGCCATGCTTAAAGCGCATGGATATGGTTATCTGTCCGACGATTTTATTACAGCTGATGAAAACGGCGAGGTATATCCCTTCCCGGCTGCCATCTCGGTGAAGCAGGGGGCTGCAGAAACCCTCTCGGAGTTCTACCCTGAACTGAAAGACATGAACCCTGAACGGGCCCACACGGGCAAGCAGGTCCGCTACCTGCCGGTGCACAACCACACGGAAATCCGTGAAGCGCCCTACCCTGTCCGCGCCCTGGTGTTTATCGGCTACAATAAACAGGCGCCATTCCTCTTCGAAGAGGTTGAAAAGAAAGATGCCCTGCAACTGCTCCTGAAGGAAACCTGGGTAAACCCTGTTCCTGAAAATGTATCCCGCTTCTTCGCCTGGATTGAAAATACCCGGTTCTTCAGGCTCCGGTACTCAAAAACAGCCGAAGCCCTGGATGCCACTGATAAGCTTTTTGCTCTTTAACAAACTGAATCTGATTTACAATCCCGGATGAATTTCCCTTTACGGGCGCCATCCGGCAACTAAAAACTGACAAACAACCATGAACTCTGCCGAACTCTTCAACTTTGCGGGCCGCTGCCTTGCGCTCGATGAAAATCCCGACTTCTGCCCTGAAATCAGGGATAAATTAAGCATCGAAGCAAACAGCGACGACCTGATCTGGCTCTGCAGCAACCACCTTGTCCTCCCTGCCCTCTACCTGAAATTCAAAAAACACGGGCTGCTGGATGTCTTCCCCGCTGAATACACTCTGCAACTGAAGGAAATATACGAAATGAACAGGGACAGCAACATGAAGATCCTGCAGCAGATGGACGGCATCAGTGCAATGCTCGCCCGTGAAGACATTACCCACGTTTACCTCAAAGGGGCGGGCAACCTGCTCGGACAGGTGTACGAAGATGCCGGCGAACGGATGATCGGCGACATCGACTTCCTTGTAAGGGAAGAGGATTTTGAAAAAGCCACCGGCATCCTGATGGCCAGTGGTTACCTGTCGCCCTGGCAGGCAGGCCATGCTGCCTTTCTGCCGCCCGACCACCACCATTTCCCGCGCCTCACGAAAAGAAATGAACCTGCCACCGTTGAAATCCACCGCATACCGGTCAAAGCGCAATTTGCCCGGCGGTTCACCTCTGAAATGATATTTTCACAGGCAATGCCTGTCGCGGGAAAAACCCATGCACTGGTGCCCTCCCACAAACACCGGTTCATCCAGAACTTTATCCACAGCCAGCTGAGCAACTCAGGCTACAGGCGCTTTACCCCTTCTCTCCGCGATTACTACGACGGCTACCTTTTATCGAAAAAAGTCATAACCCGTGAAGTGTTGCAAACCGTGGAAGAGACCGCCAAAGTCAGGGTGTTTTACTGCCTCCTCGCCCGCACTTTCCATCTGCAGAGAACCTTTACGGAGGATGCCCGGGTGAAAAGGTACATCCGCAGGTTCGACTGGTGGCAGCAGCACCCCGGAGCCCACCATGCATACCTGAGGGTGAACAGGTTATACTTTCTGATCTTCGGCGCATACCTGCTGACGGCCATCAAATCGGTTTACAGCAAACCATACCGCCGCTTTACCTGGATGCGCCTCAAAAACCCGGAATGGTACAAACAGCACTTCCGCCTGCGCAAAAAACAACTGTTTATGACCTGAACTAAACTAAAAATCCCATGCCAGCCAAAAACCTGCAAATGAACATCTCCCATTTTATGGTTAACGACCCCTCCCCGTTCCCGCCGGGATGGGAAGTAAAACGCTCTTTAGCAGCACCCTGCCTGACTTGCACTGTCCAAAAGTCCCCCCTAGGGGGATTTAGGGGGTCGTATTCCAGATTTACTAAAAGCTACTTGCCTTTCCCTTACTTAACCTTTAACGAATAACTAATACCATGGACATTCAAACCAACGGCCGCCCAATGAACGGCCATTTACACACCAAAGAGGATGACGACAGCATCGACCTGAAAAAAATCATCTTCAGGGTCTTAAGAAACTGGTACTGGTTTGCCATCACGGCATTCCTTGCCCTGGGGCTGGCTTATGCCTACGTCCGCTATACTGTGCCTGTTTACCAGATCAGCTCCTCCCTGCTGGTAGAGGAAGACTACTCTCCCACCCCTTTTGGCGGCGGCACAAAAGGCTTGTCGCAGAACATCTTCCAGGGACTGGGGGGAATGAACAGCATGCAGAACATCTTCAACCAGATTGTCGTGCTCAGCTCCACCCCGGTGATTGCCCGCACCATCAATGAGCTCGACTTCGACATAAGCTACTTTTCTGTCGGTAGGCTCGTCACTTCGGAGCTTTACAGGAATGCACCCTTTGTGGTTGTATGGGATGAACATCACCCGCAGATCATCCATGCCGATTTTAACCTGTCCATTGAACCTTCCGGGAAACTCCATTTGTCGGTCCATGACGAGGAAGCTGACATATACAGCTATCAGGAAGAACAATTGATAAAAAAGCGGCCCGACTATGTATTTGCAACCACAACCGATCCCGGCACAAAAATCTCGACCGATGAGTTTTCCTTCACCATCCTGCTCAACGAAAAGTTCGATCCTGAGCTGCCCAACAACTACAGGTTCAGGTTCAATACGCGCGATGCACTGGTGCGCAGTTACCGCAGCAAGCTGAAGGTGACGCTCGACGATGAGTTTACCTCCATCCTGACCCTGACCCTGCGCGACTACAACGTAAAAAAGGCGGCTGCCTTCCTGAACAAGCTCACGGAGGTTTACCAGATCGACAACCTTGAAAAGAAAAATGAAAATGCCAACCGCACCATCCGGTTTATCACCATGCAGCTCGAAACCATCTCCGATTCGCTGAACATCTCCGAAACCAGGATGGAATCCTTTCAGAGCGAACACCAGGTGCTCGACATCTCCATGCAGTCGCAGCAGCTCCTGGAACAGATGCAGGAGCTCGACAAGGAAAAGGTGGCGCTTGAAACCCGGAACAGGTATTACCATTACCTGCGCGATTACATCCGCGGGGGCAGCAACATGGAGCTCGAGACCGTGATTGCACCCTCGGCCATGGGCATACAGGACCCGCTGCTGAACAGCCTGATCCTGCAGCTGAACGAACTGATCACCCAGAAGTCGGGACAGACATCCATCCGCAAGGACTCCGACCATCCCACCATCCTGCGGCTGAATGCCCAGATCGAATCGGTAAACAGCTCCCTCACCGAGAATGTCAGCAACATCATCTCACAGTCCGACCTGGCCCTTGAAAACCTGAACCAGCGCATCCGGAGTTTTGAGGCACAGGTGCGCAGGCTGCCGGCCACCGAACGGAACTATGTCAACATCGAACGGAAATACAAGCTCAACAACGAAATTTATACCTTCCTGCTGCAAAAACTTTCGGAAGCACAGATTGCAAAGGCATCCAACATCCCCGACAGTCAGGTGATCGAAGAACCGCCTACGTCGGGCGTTACGCCTGTGGAGCCGAAAAAACGGATGATCTATGCCATCGGACTGCTGTTCGGTCTTGCCATTCCTGCCGGCATCATGCTGCTGACCGATTTCTTCAACACCCGGGTTGAATCGCAGGAAGACATCGAAGCCATCACCCGTTTTCCCATTATCGGACATGTTTTTCATTCCGATAATGAGCTGAACAAGCGCACTCTGGTGCTCGACAGGCCCAATGCTCCGGCCAGTGAAGCCTACCGGGGCATACGCGCAAAACTGAGCATGATGACAAAAGGAAAGGTAAACCCGGTGATAGCCGTTACCTCCACATTTCCAAAGGAAGGCAAATCGTACAATGCGGTAAACATTGCCTCCTCTTTTGCCCTGATGCATAAAAAGACGGTACTGCTCGACCTCGATCTGCGGAATTCGAAGCTAAAGGAAGAATTCGGTTTGAACTCCGACGTGGGAGTTGTGAATTATGTCATCGGCAAGGCAGGCCTCGACGACATCACCTTTCCCACCAAGCATCCCTTCCTGAATGTCATTCCTGCAGGGCCCATCCCGCCCAATCCGGCCGAGATGCTCACCGACAGCCGCCTCCTTGAACTGCTTGAACAGCTCCGGGATTTCTACGATGTCATTGTGATCGACACGGCACCGGTGGGTTATGTGGCCGACCTCTACCACATGCACAATTTTGTAGACACCAACCTCTTTGTGGTGCGCCATAAATTCACGCACAAGCTGGCACTCAAAAACGCCCTTGAAGAAGTCGCCAAGCACGAACTGAACGGCGTCGGCATTATCGTCAACGACATCAAAGTCCGCAAAAGAAACTACACCATCGGCGCCGGCTACGGGTATGGGTACGGATACGGTTACGGTTACGGATATGGTTACGGCTACGGAAATGGTTACGGAAGTTCGTCGGAGAATGGACAGCGGAAGAAAGTCAATGTGTAGATTTCACGAATTAAGACGAATTACGCGAACTGTTGCGAAGGCTGGTAGGTTTTGCGGAAGCTGTCAGTTAGCAGTGCAGTCGGTCTGTCTTCGTCCCCCCTGCCTGCCGGTCAACCTGCCGATAGGTAGGCAGGCAGGCTTTGCCTGCTGCCCTCCATCAAGGCTATACATCAATACAAAGGGGGCAGGGGGATTGGAGCAGCAACAAGTTACTGGTTTCGAGTCAAGAGTTGCCTGCCTGCCTACCTACATGTCTGCCGACAGGCAGACCGGCAGGTAGATCGGCAGGCAGGCGAGTTGTTCATGCGGAGCGGATATTTGTGGTGGTACTGTGGGAAGCGGGACTGGGTGCTGGGAGCAGGATGATTAGTGAATAGCTCATACGCCTGTTCGGCTTTGTCCCCCTTTAACTGCAATATAAATTCATGGCTCTGCTGCGGTTCTAAAGGGGGCAGGGGGATTGGAGCAGCAGATTCTCCTTTTTTGTGAATTTTTGTGCCTTTGTGGTTTAGTGGCAAAATCTTTTTCTCTCTTTAACCCTTCGAGGTTCCATGAACCCTCAAAGGTTGCGATCAAGGTTTCTGCCGATGAAGAAAGTCCTTCCCGACCGCCTGCTCCCTCACCCCTCCAACGCACAATGCACATCCAACCCGCACCCCTCTCCATTATATAGAGGGGCGAAGACTCCATCCGCGAGCATACATGCCAAAAAAGAAACCTCTCTGTACCTCTCCGCCTCCGCGGTTCAAGACTCCTCCTAACCACCGCAAGGTGGTTTCAATCTGTGAATCTGTGGCCATTAGTGCAGACCTGCCGCCGGCCTACCTGACTGCAGGCATAAAGGCGGGCATACTTCCTTTAGTTCATGTGGCTAAAGCCCCTTTTTATGATGATCA
>JAEYNZ010000063.1 GCA_023412195.1 Bacteroidota bacterium | reverse complement strand
TAGGTTGACGGCTTCGCCGCCAACCTGCCCCTCCCAAAACAATAGCTCTGAAAACACCGTCATTTCGACCGTAGGGATAAATCTCAACTATTAACGGGACACTAATGATTATAATACTATAAAAAATATGAGAAAGATATTTGTCTGGTTCATCCTGATTTTTCTTACAGCAGGATGCAAGCAGAACCTTCCCCGGAAGCAGGAAGATGAAAAAAAAAGCAATCTGGTGTTTGGCGGTGATCTGTCCATACTAAAACGATTGGAAGACGCTGGAGGCCAATTCAAAATCAATGGAGAAAAGAAGGAAGGTTTTGCCATCTTCAGGGAAAGCAACTACACATGGTGCAGGTTGCGGCTGTTTCATACGCCCGATATGGTGGGACCAGTTGTAAATAACCTTGAATACACCATCGCTTCGGCACAAATGGCAAAAAAGCATGGCTTTAAAATATTCCTGAATTTCCATTATTCCGACACCTGGGCAGACCCCGGAAAACAGTATGTACCGGCAGCCTGGAAAGGAGTTGATTTCTCCACACTTACTGACAGTGTTTACAGGTACACGAAATTTGTTATCAATGCCATGGATAAAGCGGGAGTTTTACCCGAGATGGTTCAGATCGGAAACGAGATCAACAATGGGATGATCTGGCCGCACGGAAGGCTATGGGGTGAAGGCGGGCAGGCACGTTGGGATGAACTTTCAGACCTGCTGAAAGCCGGCATCAGAGGCGTGAAAGAATCGGACAACGGGAGTAATATGCCTGTGATGATCCATGCAGCCACAGGAGGAAACCTGATAGAGTCGGATAATTTCTACAGCAACATCATGAAACGGGGGGTTGAGTTTGATGTGATCGGACTGAGCTACTATCCCTGGTGGCACGGCACCTTTGAAGATCTGGAGAAAAATATTGAGTTTCTTTCAGACAAATATGAACAGGAAATATCAGTAGTTGAAACAGCATACTATGCCAACGGCTGGTATCCTGAACCTGGTGAATGGGTGCTCGACATCCAGCCCTATCCACCAACAGAACAAGGTCAGTATGATTTCCTTGTTGATCTGGAAGACAGGTTAAGGAAATTCCCAAAGGTAACTTCGGTATATTACTGGGAACCGGAAGGATTTCTTGTTCCGGACACCAACATACCTTACCTTGGAAGAAGCCTGTTTGATCCCCAGGGAAATGCTTACAGGGCCATCTATGCATGGAAACCTGAAAATTGACTTTTTATTTAAGATACAACCTTTTTTCCTTTTTTGTCATTTCAAGACCCCGGACCTCAGAGGGGTGTACAACCGGATAAACCTGCGATGGCAGCAGCATTCCGGTTTCGTTTTCTCCGGTAACAAACTGAGGAATCATGAACCTTATTTCATCGGAATTCAGGCTATGTTGAAAGATAGTCAGAGTAACTTCCGAAGTTCCGGGAGCCACGACCCCGATTGGTTGTCCGGCTGCAATTCTTCCCCCGGGTTTTAATTTTTTGTCGGGATCAATCACATTCCGGTACAATATTAAAGTACCATCGGGCTGAAGCAGGGTTATGGTGTTGTCCCAGGTATGGTACCAGTGTAAGGGTTCACCCGATCGCGTAGCGCCGGCAACTTCAACCACTGTTCCTGTGCGTGCAGCAAAAACTTTCTGATTGGGATTAGCCGTAAAACCGGTTGCATTGAAGGATGAAAGCTCTTTTGTTCCCATCAACCCATCCATATTTTTCACATCAAATACACTTGCCCGCTCACCCGGAGCAAATGGGATCAGGTAAGGAAAATCAAGATCGGTAATTGCAAAAGGATTCGAGCGATAAGTCTTGATCTGATAGTTAAACCTGGGTACACCCGCTCCCGGATCGCGAAGCAGGGTAAACAAGGTGTTAAAACCTGGCTCAAGAAGTTTAATGTAAGGTAACGGCTCATTGAACCGTGCATTTTCCATGTCGGCAAATTCAATGTGGACAAACAGAGGTGAAGCCGTGTTATTGTAAGCGATAAAATCGACATCACCCGTGCTGTTATAGTTTGCCTGTACTTCTGCAAGCTGTGCCTTCACAGACAACGAAAAAACAAGAAGAAGGATAATAAATGCTAACCTGTTCATGTCAATACATTTTTTTATGCCGGGATACCGGATGAATCCTGAGGAGGGGTGCAATATCATTTTTAAATGGGGCAAATTCCTTCAGAAGATGTTCGTTTGCAAGTTCAAAATCATCGAAATGAAAACCCGGAGAAACTGTGCAGCCAGCGAGGGCATAACCAGAAGCATCATGAAGTTTAGCAGCAAACCAGGTATTACGGGGAACCACGAGTTGCAGCTTCTGACGTTTATCAGGATCATCGCCCAACAGGCATTTCCTGATCCTGTTGTTTTCGAGCATGATAATTTCAATGGCGGAAGTACCGCTGTAATAATGCCATACCTCATCAGATTTAATCCGGTGAAAAGCCGAGAATTCCTCACCTTCCAGCAAATAAAAAATAGAGGTTGAAAAACTGCGATCTCCCCTGAAACCTGAAGGAAGCCCTGTCTGTGGAACAATATCTTCTGAAAGGTATACCTCCCTGTACCAACCGCCTTCGGGATGCTTTTCCAATTCAAGTTTCTCAATCCAGTATGATGCTGTTTTCATAGCCAATGAGTTTTGCATTAAAAAATATCCGAACAAAATAAACCCTTACTTTTACAGCGCAGAACCATGTTCAAATGTAAACAATTAAACGGTTTTTTTAAAACTGGAAATACAACCGGCAAAATATGTACACACAGGAAGAGGCAAAACAGCTCAGGCTGAATTTCTGGGAACAGTTTGGAAGGAGATGCTCGGTACATCCGCAGCTTAAGTTCCGGCACAAAAACTTCATACTTCACCGAACAAAAGTTTCGGGCGTGGCCCTCCGTTTTGAAGCTGACCGAAACGGGGCCCGGGTCATACTTGAACTGGGACAAAGGAATGAAGAAAAGAGGCTGAAAGCTTATGAAATCCTCTTGCGTTATAAAGTCATTATTGAAGAAAATTTCCCTGAAGGATTGATATGGGAATTTTACCATCAAAGAGAGGATAGTGGTCAGGAAGTATGCCGGATCTATTCGGAACTTACGGATGCAGATATTCACCGGCAGAATCAATGGCCGGACATATTCAACTTTTTTATTGAGAACATGATCCGGCTTGAAGAAAATTTTCTGCAGGTGCGCGATATACTGATAGAAGAAATGGATGCACACAGCTGATCTGACTCAACTGTGGGAAAGTTAAATCCTAATCATTAACAATTTTAAAGAAAACTACAGGCAATTTGCGGAAACTACATCCCAACAAATATTGTTGTAAGACAACAACTGTTAACCCTGCTTTTTTATATATTTTTTCAGGTTCAATACATATAAATTATGGCCAGCAGCAGATCAAAAGGATCCTTCGTAAGAAATAACCTTTTACAAATATTCGGAACTCTGCCTAAGACTCCTGAGATTTCAGGAAATGAAAGGTTCCTTATTATAAACGGAGATGATTTATGTAAGGATGAAAAAACCACCAGTTCTATTATAATGGCATACAGACATGGCATCCTGACAAGTACATCAGCATTTATAAATATGGAAGGATCGGTAGAACAACTGAACAGGGTACATCAGGAGAATCCGGAACTTCCCATTGGTTTGCATTTAAATCTGACATTGGGTTCACCAGTTTCAGACCTTAATGAAGTTGCAGGCCTCACAGACCAGCATGGCTGTTTTTACGATATAAACAGGATCATCAGGTTCCTGCCTTACATGAAGCTCAGGGAAGTACAAAAGGAATTATTTGCACAGGCCGAACTGTTTCATGCAACAGGTGTACCCATGAGCCACATTAATTATCACCATCATCTGGCTGCCCTTTATACTCCTTTTTTTAATATAGTAAGGGAAATTGCCCTTAAGTATCAAGTCGCTCTCAGGAATCCTGTACCTGCCAGCATATATCAGCTTATTTCGCTGGAAGGAAAGGGAGGGGGTGGTTCTGAGGGTGTAAAAAAACTTTTACGGTTTGCCGTTACCCACCCATTTAAAATCATCCCGCTTATAAAAAAAGTAAGTCCGGATGCGCTCATTAATCAAAAAAACCTGATGTTTGCAGAAGGTATTAAAAGCACAAACTGGTTTATCGACAGTTTCTACAAAAATGCCTCAGTTGCAAATTTTAAATCCATCCTGGAGCAGTTACCTGCCGGAGTTTCGGAATTAGTATGTCATCCGGGACTGGACCAGGAACTTGAGGTGTTAACTGATGAATCATTAAAAGAAGCGATTTCCGGTTTGGGTATACAACTGGTATCATGGGAATATTTAAATCAAACCAATCATAAATGGATAAACTGAAAATATCGGCTGCACAATTCGAAAACAGGAGCGGCGACAAAGAATATAATTTATCTGTAATTGACAGGCTGGCTAAAAAAGCAGCAGATGATGGATCTAAAGTCATTGCATTTCATGAATGCTCCATTACCGGTTATACCTTTGCAAGGAAACTTTCAAAAGAACAGATGCTGGAAGTGGCAGAGCCGGTTCCGGATGGCAGGAGCACTGACAGGCTCATTCAAATTGCAGGGAATCATAATATTACCATACTGGCAGGACTTTTTGAAAAGGACATAAGCGAAAACATATATAAGGCATATGTTTGTGTCGACGGGAATGGCGTAGTTGCCAAATACAGGAAACTTCATCCGTTTATAAATCCACATATTCTGCCGGGAAATGAGTATGTTGTATTTGACCTCCACGGATGGAAGTGCGGCATACTTATCTGTTACGACAATAATATCATCGAAAACGTAAGGGCAACCAAACTTCTGGGAGCCGACATTATATTTATGCCCCATGTTACTATGTGCACTCCTTCAACAAGGCCGGGTGCAGGGTTCGTAAATCCTGGCCTGTGGGCAAACAGGGAAAATGATCCTACTTCACTGCGCATTGAATTTGACGGTATGAAGGGCAGGGACTGGCTCATGAAGTGGTTGCCGTCAAGAGCTTATGACAATGCTGTATATGTTGTGTTTGCCAATCCAATAGGCATGGATGATGACCAGCTGAAAAACGGATGTTCCATGATTATAGATCCTTTTGGAGATGTGGTTGCTGAATGCCGGACCCTTGGTGATGAGGTGGTGTCATCGGTTCTGATTCCGGAAAAACTGACAATGGCAGGAGGACACCGTTATTTAAAAGCACGAAGGCCTGAATTATATCGAGAAATCATAGGAAGAGCACATATAGCTGAGCAGAAGGTGGTGTGGATAAAGGATAATTCAGCGGGATAAAAATAAGAGGAGCCTCCATCATATCCGGGTGATTTTAAGTTTGCTCATCCTGGAACTGAGTGTAGTTGCAGGAATCTGCAATAAGGCAGCAGCTCCGTCTTCACCGGATATTTTCCAGTTCGTGAGATGAAGTGCCCGCATAATATTTTGTCTTTCCAGTGCGACAAATTCAGTTTCTGTAAGCACTTTCTCAGATATATCCGCATCTTGTTTTTTTAAATTTACGGATAAAGGCAGGAGTTCAGGAAGATTTATTTTATCTCCCTGGCTGATGATGATGCATCTTTCCATAAGATTTTGCAATTCCCTTACATTTCCCGGCCAGTGGTAAGCCATTAAATGTTGTTTCTGAACTTCATTGAGCTGAAGATGAGTTACTGCCATCTGTTTGGCATATTTTTTCAGGAAAGCTTCAGCCAGCAAAATGATATCATAACCACGGTCACGTAAAGGGGGTATATGAACAGGAAAAACATTCAGCCTGTAATACAGATCTGACCTGAACTTTCCCTTTTCGATCTCTTCTTCAAGGTTTCTGTTTGTAGCAGCTACAACCCTGACATTCACTTTCTGTGTTTTTGAACTGCCAACGGGTTCAAATTCACCTTCCTGAAGGACTCTCAGCAGTTTGGCCTGTAACGGCAGACTTAATTCACCTATTTCATCCAGGAAAATGGTCCCGCCGTTGGCCATCATGAACCTCCCCTCGCGTGCATTGAAGGCACCAGTAAAAGCACCCTTTACATGTCCGAACAATTCACTTTCGACTAATTCGGAAGGAAGCGCAGCACAATTTAAGGCAACCATGGGTTGTGTCCTCCTTGAACTGGCCTTATGAATAGCCAGGGCAAAAAGTTCCTTCCCGGTTCCGGTCTCTCCACGGATCAGGACAGTAGTATCAGCAGGGGCCACCTGTTCAACTGCATGCAGCACTTTAAGAATTTCAGGACTCTCCCCTATGATATGATTAAAATGAATGGCATTTAACTTTTCCCGCAAAAAAAACGTTTCGGCATTTAATTGCTTTAACTCTTCCCTTTGGCGGATTTTTTCACTTATATTCCTTATGAACAATGCATAAAACTTTTTTTGTTGATGGAAGTATTTTGACAGTGTGATTTCTGCCGGAAACAATTCCCCTTCCATTGTGATACAATGAAGATCATTGTGGTTGAAAATTGTGGAATACAAATCAGGATGCCGGTTCATACGTATCATTGCATGGTTCACTTTCTGAAAGCTGGCTTCATCAAAAATTTCCTTTAAATGCCTGCCGGTCAACTCCTGTGCCCGTGCTTTAAAAGTATGCCTGGCGGAATCGTTTGCCTGTGTAATCAGCATTTCTTCACTAAACTCCAGGAGCGACTCATTTGTACCGTTTATCAGACGGTTTAACTTTGCTTCATTTTCTATGAGCAACCTTTCATGCCGTAACCTTCTCATTTCTGCTGCAGCCCGTGCAGCAAATATTTTAAAAATTGCAAAAGCTTCAGGAAGCTCAGCCATTGGTTTATTATCAAGAAGTGCCAGATGACCAAGTATATTCCCATTTTCATCTCTCAGCGATAAACCCATATAACTGACAGCATCCAAAGCAGGAAGATCCGGATCCTCAGGAAAAAGTTTAATCACATCGTCGGGGACATGGCATATGTTGGTACTTTCCAACACAGGTTCGCATGGGGTTCCGGGAATATCATATTCATATTCCTCGACATAATGGTCATTCAGCCAAAAAGCAAGCGAACGCAACCGGTTTTGGTCTTTCAAATATTCGGTAACCCATACGCCGTGTGCATAGAGAGATTCAGCCAGGTTTTTTACAAGTAACCGGAAAAATTTTTCTCCGGTATGGTCCGATGTGCCTTCAACAATCTTCTTCAGAATGATCAATCCTGAAGATACCTTATGTGAAGGAGCAGATTCAGCATTCATCTTGAAAAACCTTTTTACGAAATAAAGTTAACGAAATTTCGTGAATTACGATATCCCGTGACAATCATTTTATCACAAACAACTAAAAATCATACAATTATAATTATGGTACATACCTTGGCTTATTATGATCAAGTTCTTTTAATTTTAAAATTTACGAATTATGGAAACAATGAACAAATCAGCAGTTAACGGATTCCGGACAGAAGACATAACCGGAACGGTCCAGGCCATTCAGGAAAATCCTGAGATCGCCAAATTCCAGTTTAGGGTAAGAAACAGGTGGGTCACCGGAGGACACAACCGGGCCACAGTGAAAGATTTTTACGGCGGTGGCCAGGAAGATGATTCCCGCAAACAGGAATGGGTATTCGATAACGGGGAACCACCCATACTTCTGGGTCACAATGAAGGAGCCAATCCGGTGGAATATTTGCTGTCAGCATTATCCGGCTGTATGACAACAACTATGGCACTCCATGCAGCAGCAAGAGGGATTGAGATTGAAAGCATTGAATCCCGCTTTGAAGGTGACCTTGATGTACAGGGATTCCTTGGTCTGAATGATAACGTTCGTAACGGATACCAGCAAATCAGGGTAACTTTTGATATCCGTGGTGACCTTTCAGAAGCTCAAAAACAGGAGCTGCTTAATTTCACCGGAATGTCACCTGTTTTTGATGTCATCACAAATGGTACCCCCGTGGAGGTTAAACTGGCAGAATAAGATCTACATCTATAGTTAAAATCCCGGTACTGAAGTAGCAGATACCGGGATTTTAAAAACATGTTCGTCTCTTTGCTTACAACCGCTAGAAAATAAATTAAGTTATATATTATTTATTTACAACCATTTATTACAATATTAAAAATAATATTATAATATTTTAGTACTATGTCTTGCATGGTATTATTTTTTGTTTGTATATTTGTATAACAAATTACAATGTTAAAAATTGTACCCGATTAAAAAAAGTTCTATTAAAAGTGTAACGAAATAAAAACTCAGGCGTCTTAAAATTGAATTTGAAAACAGGAAACAGAAAATTAGGTTTAACAGAAAACAGGAGGACAAAGTCATGAAAACAATGAACAGCAAATTAAGGAAAGCAGGAGTAGAAACATTGACCATATTGGCAGCAGTACTTATAGCAAGCGTTTCGCTCAATGCACAGGGAGCCAGGTTTGAAAATAAACTGCAGGGAGAAAATGAACTCGCCCTGGCCGCATCCGGTACAAAAGAATTGGCAACCAGAACAAAATCAAATGCATCAGCCGATCTGGCCTATTTGGAAGAATGCCTCAGGGTTGAAAAAGAAGTAGAATTGGAAATTGAAAGCTGGATGACAGATGGAGAAGTATTTCATGCATCAGAACTTGAAAAAGAAAATCAGCTGAAGGTAGAAGACTGGATGATCGATGAGTTGATTTTTAGTGCCTTAGCTGAAGAAAAAGGACAGGCAGAACCGGAACCTGTTGCAAAACCAGCCACCAGGCCAAAAGCAGTTGGTGTAACTTTCCCCAATGCACAGTTTGGAAGAAGGGCCTTTATCATTGTAGAAATGGAAGACCCAAAACTTGAAATTGAAAACTGGATGGTTGATTTAAGGTACTGGAATACAAAAGGAAAATAGAAAACAGAAAAAAGCAAGCTATGAAAAACAGAAAGAAACCGGCTCATGCCGGTTTTTTTTGATTAGGCAGTTCTTGAGAAAAATTTTGCTGATATCTATGAATGGAAAAGTAAAAAATTGCCGTGCCCCAAATTATCTGGTTACTTTTTTTTAGTTGTATGTTAACAGAAGATCAAATAACATAAGTTTTGTTTGTATTTATTACTATGTATTGCATAGTATTGTTTTTAATTCGTATATTTGTATAACAAATTACAATGTAAAAAATTGTACTAGCTAAAAAAAAGTTCTATAAAAAGTGTAACGAAATAAAAACTCAGGCGTCTTAAAACTGAATACAAAAAAATTGAATACAAAAAATTTAAATATAACAGGAGGAAAAAGTCATGAAAACAAGAAACAGCAGATTACAGAAAACACAACAGACACTCATCTTTACATTTGTACTTGTTGCCCTGATGGTTTCATTTAACCTGAGAAGCACAGCTGCAGTATCCGGATTATCAACTGCCGCTACTATCACTGCCGAAAATGATGCTTCACTTGAAATCGAAAGCTGGATGCTTATTGAAAGTAACTTTTTCATGGTAATAAATACGGAAGAAACCGCGGAAGCAACCCTGGAAGTTGAAAACTGGATGACAGACGCCAACTTCTTCTCAACAGGATTTGCCTTTGAAGCAGAAGCCGACAGAATGATGAGCCTCGAAACCTGGATGCTGGACAGGAACAACTTCTTCATGGAAATAAACATGGAAGAATCATCTGAAGCATCATTGGATATTGAAGCCTGGATGATTAAGGCAGAATTGTTCACCAGTGCCACGGGACTTGAAGTTGAGACAGAAGAAGAACTGGAAGTTGAAGACTGGATGCTTGATGATAGCAACTTCACCCTTCACCTGGATATTAATGCAGAATCAGAATCTGCACTTGAAATGGAAAACTGGATGACCAATCCTTTTCTCTTCAATTCAGCAGTTCAGAATGAAAATGATACGGAAGAAGAACTGCAGCTTGAAAATTGGATGATCAACGAAACACTGTGGAACAGGAAATAGAAAACAGGAACAAACAAAGCTATGAAGAACAGAAAAGAGGCTGCCTCCGGAAGGAGGCAGTCTTTTTTGTTTTATGTCAGTTCAAATTCATTGTGAATATCCGTCAGCACTTCAAAACCTGTTGGAGTTACAAGTACAGTATGTTCAAACTGGGCAGATAATTTATGATCGATGGTACGGGCAGTCCAGCCATCATTCCTGTCGATGGAAGTTGTTGGCCTCCCCTCATTGATCATAGGCTCAATGGTAAAAATCATACCAGGTTTCATTTTTGGCCCTTTATTCCTCCGGGAGGTATGATCAACCTGGGGTTCTTCGTGGAATTCAAGGCCTACACCATGTCCGCAGAACTCATAAACGACACTGAATCCCTGGGCAGTTGCATACCTGTTTATTACAAATCCAATGTTACCAAAAAAATTATCCGGGATCACCTGTCTGATTCCCAGATCGAGGCAGTGCCAGGTGACATCGATTAACCTTTTTGCTGCAGATGATACTTCCCCAACAGTAAACATTCTGGAGGTATCACCATAATAACCGTTGAGGATCGTTGTCACATCAATATTCAATATATCGCCTTCCTTTAAAATAGTTTTTTTGGACGGGATTCCATGGCAAACCACTTCATTAAGTGAAATACAGCTTGATTTGGGGTAACCATTATATCCTTTTGTTGCCGGTACAGCTTTATTCTCAAGAATAAACTCCTCGATTTTATGATCAATAAATTCAGTGTCAACACCAGCCTTAACAAATTGTGCGGCATAATCGAGTGATTCGGCTGCCAGCCTGCAACTTTTCCTGATCCCTTCTATTTGCTCCGGCGTTTTAATAATGATGCCGCCCATATGTTTTTTTTAAATTTTGTGCAAATTTGATCAAATTCAATGGCATTTCAAAACCGAACAATACTTTTGCGAAAAAGTTTAGCACCTTTAAGAGATGAAACATTGCAATCATTTGTCAACAAAATCCTTTTTTATCAACCGGTTCGGGAAACTCTCAACTTCTTTTATGTTTTACCAGATGCAGGAAATAGCCTGGGAACATGCCAACCTGTTGGGCTTTGGCTATAAAAAACTAAAAGAAGACAACCAGTTCTGGGTCCTTTCCCGGTTGCATGTAAAAATAAGCCGCCGCCCGGAATGGACTGAAGACTTTCGCCTGGAAACCTGGTCAAGGGGCACAGATGGTTTTTATGGCTATCGTGATTATAATTTTGTTGACAATGATGGGAAAAATATCATACAGGCTACAAGCAGCTGGCTGGTACTTGATGCAAATACAAAACGGATAGTGCGGTTGACAAGGTTCAGCGAATTTCCTGAGTATGCAGAAAGTGTATTTGGAGAAAATGCAGCCAAAGTAAAAGCACCTCAATCAGATGATACATTGCAGTTTACTCCTGTGCTCTTCAATGAAATTGATATCAACCAGCATTTTAATACCGGGCGGTATCTTGAACGCATCATTGACAGCTACCCTTTTATTTTTCACGAACAAAATGAGCTTGCAAAGTTTGAGGTCAATTTTCTGAAAGAAGGTTTGCCAACCGACAGGCTTGCTGTAAAGAAGCAAATACTTGAAGATACTGTGCATTTATGCAGCGTGGTCCGTGAAAGTGATGGTACGGATCTGATCCGGGCCCGCCTGATCTGGAGACCAAGGTAAAACTAAATTAAAATTCTCTTTACTTGTATAACAGACCCATAATGATCTGAAGTTTTTCTTCCATGGATAACATTCCATCAATCCAATGGATAACTGTACCCCGTTTTTCCATTCCCCTAAACCAGGTCATCTGGCGTTTGGCAAACTGGTGTATGGCTATTTCAAGTTGATCAAACATCTCCTTGTATGATAACCTGCCTGTTAGATGAAGGGTCAGGTACTTATATTCCAAACCGTAATAAATCAGCTGTTCCGGCATAAGTCCTGTATCGAGCAGTTTTTGCACCTCCTCCAGCATTCCCTCGCTGAGCCGTTGTTTCAGCCGGTTTGAAATTCTTTGCCGCCTGGTTTCCCTGTCGACTTTCACTCCGATGTTCAGGCTGTTCAATTCAGGCATTGAAGGTTCCATCTCAGGATTTTCACGGTAGAAATATTCTATTTCAATGGCCCTGATCGCTCTCCTGTCGGTTTCCACATCGGTTTTATTATGAAGCAAAGGCTTGAGGTTCTTCAGGATTTCAGTCAGTTCCGGAAGAGATTTTCCTTCAAGTTCCCTGCGAAGCACTTTGTTGGGAGGAACCTGGATCAGCCTGTAATCCTTCAGCACAGCTTCAAGATAAAGGCCGCTTCCCCCACACAGCACAGGAAATTTTCCCCTGCTCTGTATATCTTCAAATGCTTTGATAAAATCGGAATGGAAGCGGTATACATTATAATGATTGCCCGGCTTTTCAATGTCAAGAAGATGAGAAGGAACCTCAACGTCATTTACAATATAATCCCCTAAATCTTTCCCCGTACCAATATCCATTCCCCTGTACACCTGCCGGGAGTCGCCCGAAATGATTTCACCCCCGATTTTTGTTGCCAGATGCGCAGCAAGAAATGTTTTACCCGTAGCAGTAGGGCCCAGGATGGTAACCAGATTATATTTCGAAGCGGTGTTCAATTTCATTTAATTCAGGCCACAAAGCTAAAAATTTAATATGATTGAAGTAAGAACCCCACCCGAAAGCTGATTTATGAAGTTTCAGAACTTTATAAAAATATAAAAATCCTGTTACGTTCAAGATCAGTGTTCCCCTAATACAATATCTTTGGTGCCGGAAGAGCTAGTTGTCCATGAGTCGGGAATGTCAATGTCAGGATGGAAGTAAAAAATATAAAAAATGATAAAGGAAGCTTGTGTTGAAACATTTGGTGAAGCAATCAGGGCAGAAAAACAGGGTGCCGATCGCATAGAACTCTGTTCAGATCTGAAAAATGATGGCCTCACTCCTACCCCTGATCTTATGAAAAAAACCTGTTCGTTGCTTAAAATTCCTGTGATGGTCATGATCCGGCCAAGGCCGGGAAATTTCGTGTATACTTCAGCGGAAATACAAATCATGAAACAGCATATCGATCTTGCAAAAGAGGCAGGAGTTGCAGGCGTTGTGTTAGGTCTTCTTACACCCGGTAACCAAATTGATCTGGAAAATACGAAAATACTGGCAAAGTACGCAGATCCGTTACCTGTTACTTTCCACAAAGCCATAGATGTACTGGACAACCCGGTGGAAGGCATTAAACTACTGAAAGAAATTAAAGGAATAAAAAGAGTACTTACATCAGGGGGAAAAGCAACTGCCAAAGAGGGATCAGAAACCATCAGGCACATGATCAGGGAAGCAGGAGAAGATATAATCATCCTGGTTGCAGGTAAGGTAACAGATGAAAACATTGAAGAAATTCAACAGCTTACAGGCGGGAAAGAGTTCCATGGGAAAAAAATAGCAGGCCAGTTATTTTAATACTATTTAATAAATGAGATCTTTTATGGACAGACACAAGTACCTCAGTAAAGAGTTTTCTAGCCATCTGAAAGATAATATTGTATACGACCCCCCAAATCCTCCGAAGGAGGACTTTAGGATAGTGCAAGTTAGGCAGAATACTGCTAAAGAAAGTCTTACCCCTCTCCTTCGGGGAGAATGAGAGGGGTCGTATTGATTTTAAATGATGGATGATTACATAAGAGATTAAAAGACACAGGAATCAGGATTGGGTCAATGCATATTTGAAGGTAATTCTTCCTGAACCCAGGAAGAGTAATTTGTACATTATTCTTCTGTCTCTTATGTAATAGTCATTCTAAAGGGAATAAAATATTTGGGTATCAAGATTTAAAGCATCAAGACACAAGACAGGATTCTAAGGCAGTTTAATTCATTTATTTAATAGCAATTTTTATTCATAGAGAACAGTCTAAAGTCTTGATACTTGCCTGCCTGCCGGTAGGCAAGGTGTCTATACATCTTGTGTCTTTTAACCTATATTATTTTTATCCGGGCTGTAACTATATTTATTGAGGGACTTGTGTCTTATGTCCCCATATGTTGTTACCATAAACTATATATCTTTACACTGTTAACCGACTAAAGTCGGGATTATTAAATTTTATTATCTGTAGAGCCCAATTTATGGGCAATTCATTTAGCCATTAATTTTTAGACCCCCTCTATTTTCAAATCCATTTTAATTGAAGCTGCCCTGGTGGTTCTCCTGCTTTTGATTTATA
>JAEYNZ010000130.1 GCA_023412195.1 Bacteroidota bacterium | reverse complement strand
AGATACTATTCAGATTCAAAAGGGGAAAAACGTGGGGCAAAATCTTTGAGTCGATATACAAAATTTGTTATCTTGGTTAAAATGCTTTACCACGTTTACTTTCCAGTTATTATTAAAATTTTAGAAGCTAAAATACCACTAAATAAGCTTTACATAAATAAGCTTTACAAACATACGAGGGTTAAAATTTATATTATTTTGCCAAAAAAGGGGGACCAAATATCAGGTCGGTGCCAGCAGGAGGATTCAAGGCCGGTAACCATGAGACACCTCAAATACCATTATTTCCCAAAGAAACACTTTTATATGTCGGACTTGGAAAGTCCGACTCCCGGAGGTTCCTGCTCGTGTACAACAACCACAATAATCAGGGGTTGCCTATTTGTTCTGCAGGGATACGGGACTTTGACTTTCCAAGTCAAATATTACAAAACCCTTTAACTCTGGTATACGTGACCCAAAGACCACATCCATTAAAAGCGTTCAATTAGTTACTACTTGTTTATGTCGGACTTGGAAAGTCCGACTCCCGGGCGTTCCTGCTCCTGTACAACAACCACAATAATCAGGGATCACGCTCCTTGAACTAAAATTTCCATTTTATTTTTGCACCAAGCATCCGTGGGGTTCCGGGTATAAATGTGGGCATTCCAAGCCGTCCTCCCCAGTGTCCGCCACTGCTGCTGTATTTTTCCTCCAGAAGGTTCGTTCCATGAATGCTTAACGTCAGGGCAGGATTATATGTTTCAACCCCCAGTGTCATATTCAGCAGTCCATAGGATTGCTGTTCCAGTCCGGGTACATTGGCTTCGGTAAACCAAAACGGCGACTTCCAGGAATACCATGGGGTTGCAAATACATGAAAACCCTTGTGGATGCGCTTATCAGCAAAGAGTCCTGCGACAAATTCATGTTCAGGTGCAACCGGGAAACTTTTGCCGGCATAAACATAGGGCTGTTTATCGATTGTAAGTGAATCGAAAGAGGATTGCATCCAGCCATAACTCCCGAACAGGTGAAGACCTTGCCGTATGGCTACCTTCAGGTTGCTCTCCGCTCCATATGAAATGGCCTTTCCCCCGGTTGTAACAAGTCCCTGCCCCATTGCCCCGGCAGGAGTCAGAACCTGTACATTTTCATGCTGCCTGAAGTACCCGTTCACCTGCCAGTATATCCTGTGCCCGATGATGGTTTTCCACCCGGCTTTCAGACTGTTTATATTTTCAGCCTTCACTGCCTGAGGAATGCTTTCGCT
Source organism: Bacteroidota bacterium (assembly GCA_023412195.1). Lineage (GTDB taxonomy): Bacteria > Bacteroidota > Bacteroidia > Bacteroidales > Prolixibacteraceae > Mariniphaga. Next base: position 3,732 of record JAEYNZ010000130.1, on the reverse strand, counting down.
GTTTATCTGCAGAAAGTCAGGTTTCCGGCCCCGTGAAGCATTTACATACAGATTGAAATATTCATTTCTCCGGTACATTATTCCGGCCTGCCCTGTTCCAGCAATGGTGTTTTTTACAAGCTGATGAAAAGCGGAAGGGGCATAAAACAGGTTTTGACCCGCACCGGTAAAATAACCCAGTGATGAACCTTCGCCCGCCGGAGAAGAAGTTTCATGCCCTAACGACAGCCGGTCGTAACCAATACGGGCACCGGCAGTGATAAACCACCTGTGCCTGACCTGGTAAGTTAGGTGCACAAAAGCCTGTGCCGACTGCAGACTTCTTTCACCTGAATAATTTTCACCATGCGCTCCTGCAAACGGAAACTCAGCCAATGGTTCAGTGTCAAACAAACCGGGATGAAAAGGTACTGGATCGTTTCCGGGCATCAGGAAATTGCCCGGCATTTTAAGAATTTCATAAATATACTGGTCATTGCTGACGGTGCTGCCTGAAAAGGCATTTTTCTCACTGATGTAGTTTACACCAAAGGAACCATTCGTCCGGCTCTTCCTTACAAAATTATAGCGTATCTCCTGGAACCAGTACCGGGTATTGGTTGCATCCTCCATTTCAAGGGCCGGAAGTATGGTGCCGTCGGCATTACGGCGGTTAAATCCTGTGCTTTCACGGAATGAGGTAAGGACAGTCCAGTAATTGTGTTCATCCCTGTAATACCGGTATCTGACAGTGGCATCTGCAAGTTCAAGTCTGGAACCTGGTCCTCCGTTTAACATGGTATTGTCACCAACAGTGACTGCCCCTGCTGAAAAGGCGGAGTCCCATGAATTTAAGAAAGCCAATCCGGGTTCCCGGCTTTTAGAGTAATTCAGCACAGCATCCAGCCGGTGGTTAAAAACAGGGGTAAAACTCAGGGAGACCCTTCCGCCTGCAAGGTTATCGCCGTTCAGGTCACTGCCCTGTGGGTTTTTAATGTATCCGTGCCTGTCGTGCCAGATACCTGCCATTCTTACAGACAGCATGTCCTTCACCAGCGGAACATTTACAGCAGCCTGTACTTCCTTCTTACCAAAATTGCCACCTCCTGCAGAAACATATCCTCCAAAATCCGATCCCGGTTTCACTGTTGTAAATGCAACAACCCCATCAGCCGCATTTCGGCCTAAAAGAACATTCTGGGAACCCTTAAGCACTTCAGCCTGTTCAAGGTCGAAGAAGAGTGTCTGAAAACCTCCCGGCTGGGGTACAGGTACCTGGTCGACAGTCACAGCAACCGAAGGTGCTATTCCGGGAAAGCCGGAATGTCCGGTGGCGCCCCTGATGGAAAAAGAGGCAGCACCTCCTCCGGTGTTTTCATAATGTAATCCGGGAATGAAATCAGCAAGTTCATTTTGACGGTAAATACCATATCTCTCTGCTGAACTTCCTGAAACAACTTCAATAGGGGAAGGGATATCCGGAATTTGCTGTTCACGTTTCTGGACAACTGAAACCTCAGGTTCGAGATGAATTTTTTCCCTGTCGAGTGCAATATAATGATCATTATTTCCTGCCTTCATCATATAATCCAGTGTCCTGGTACGGAACCCCATGCAACTTACTTTAAGCCGCATTCTTCCGGTTGGCAGGTCAGACAACATAAACTGTCCCGATTCACTGGCATGCACCCGCCTGTTCAGCCCTTCAATTTCTATGCTTGCACCCGGAACAGGGACTTTTTGAGCATCGCGTACGAGGCCCCTGAAAACTACCTGTGGCAGCGTTTCGCTCATGCGCTCCACGTCGCGGTATTTACGTTTCACCCTGCCACGCTTTTTAGGTTGGGCATCAGCCGGAAAAATAATAAGAATCAGTAAAACTGTAATCAGGATTTGCTTCATCAACTTTCGGATCTTTACAAACCAAAACGTTCAGAAACGAAAAATAATGTATGAGCAAATATAAAATTGCTACAGTTTCCGAAGATAAGCATCCACGCTTTGAGCGGCAACATTTCCGCATGCGATGGCATGAACCACAAGACTGGCACCTTTTTCGACATCACCGGCAGCAAATATCTTTTCTACAGAGGTTTGTTTGTCTTTAGTAACTTTAACGTTTCCACGTGCATCATATTCCACTCCAAGCGAATCGAGCAAACCGGAATGGACAGGTTGAGTAAATCCGGCAGCAAGCAGAACCAATCCGGTTTCAAGCAATTGTGCTGTCCCCTCAACCTCATTCATGATCCAGCGGCCACCGGCATCTTTTGTCCATTCCACCTGTACCACTTCGGTATGTGTTAATTTTCCATCAGTGCCGATAAATCTTTTTGTAGAAAGGCTCCACCTCCGCTCACAACCTTCCTCATGTGAACTTGAAGACCGCAGGGTATTGGGCCAGTAGGGCCATGGGTTGTTGTTCTCCCGTTTTTCAGGAGGTTTAGGAAGGATTTCAATCTGGGTCACAGATTTTGCATTCTGCCGGTTGGAAGTGCCTACACAGTCGGAACCGGTATCACCCCCACCTATAACCAGCACATGCTTATCTTTTGCAGAAATCATATGCTCTTGGGCTACCGGCCTTCCTGCAACCAGTCTGTTCTGACGGGTCAGAAAATCCATTGCAAAATGAACGCCCTCCAGGTCTCTTCCCTCAATCTGCAGATCGCGGGGCTGTTCAGCACCAATGGCCAGCAATACGGCATCGAATTCCTCCATCAGTTCTTCTTTGGTAATATCAACGCCAACATTCACATTGGTTTTAAAGATGATCCCTTCATCGACAAACAGTTCAAGCCGGCGGTCTATGACTGTTTTATTTAATTTAAAATCAGGAATACCGTACCGGAGCAGCCCTCCTATTGCATCATTTTTTTCAAAAACAGTAACAATGTGGCCTGCCCTGTTCAGCAAGTCAGCCGCTGCGAGTCCGGCAGGGCCTGAGCCTATCACCGCTACTTTTTTTCCTGTCCGGTACTGCGGTGGATTGGCTTTTACATAGCCTGCCTCAAAAGCCTGCTCGACAGTGGCACATTCGTTTTCACGGATTGTAACCGGATCTTCATGAATTGCAAGCACACATGATTTTTCACAGGGTGCAGGACAAACCCTGCCTGTTATTTCAGGGAAGCTGTTGGTGGAATGCAATATTTCGTATGCTTCTTTTTTGTTTCCACGGTAAAGTGCATCCTGCCATTCCGGGATTTTGCTTCCTACAGGGCAGCCCCAATGGCAAAAAGGTACCCCACAGTCCATGCACCTTGATGCCTGAAGCTTGCGGTCCTTTTCATTCAGTGTCTGTTCAACTTCACCATAATCGTATATTCTTTCCCTCGCAGGACGGTAACCTGCATCTTTTCTGGGTATATTTATAAAACCTCTTGGATCTCCCATTGTGATAGTCGTTATTCGTTATTCAGTGATTTTCTACTCGTGCCTTGAAGGATCGTCTTCTGTGAGCTGCAGTTTTTTCTGCAGTTCCAGCAGTTTCTGTTCTTCAAGCACTTTTTTGTACTCAAAGGGAATTACTTTCACAAACTTTGGCAGGTACTCTTCCCAGTTTGTTAGAATTTTTGAAGCCAGGCTGCTCTGGGTGTGGAGAAGATGGTTGTTAATGAGGCCCTGAAGTTCCACCACATCGGTTTTGTCTTCAACAGGAAGCAAATCAACCAACCCCTTGTTACAGAAATAGTCGAAATTTCCAGCTTCATCCAGGACATAGGCTATCCCGCCGCTCATACCGGCTGCAAA
>JAEYNZ010000096.1 GCA_023412195.1 Bacteroidota bacterium | reverse complement strand
CCCCGGTTGAATATCTTAAAAAAAATCTAGATTTAATTCTTCCCCAGAACAGTAAAATTGAGAATATCAACTTTCCAGGGTATGTAAAAAAGGCCTTTCATTCAAACGACAGACCCAGTGGATTGGTCATAGTTGATTATATCAATCACAAACAAGCAAAGAAAAAGTTTTACGTGTATGTAAAACACCACAGAAATGCCTGGGGTATATTTACCAATATGTCCCAGATTTATTTGAAACTCGAAGAAATGGGTCAGGCAGGTCATATGCCCAGACCTTACCTGTGTGATCAAGATCACGAAGCGATTTTTATGGAGTATACCGGGGGGACTGACTTAAAGTATACTACATTTTTATATCTCGCCCTCAACAGGAGAATTAAACTGAGGAAAATATTTTATGAAATTGGGAAATGGTTGAAGAGTTTTCATCAGGCAGTTCCCACAGGTAATGTGGTTGAATCTTCTGTAATAAAAAATAACATTAATAAGGCACTCGACGGAACGGCATATTTCAGTCAAATTGAAAAACAGCAGATAAGGTTTAACCTTGAAAAGAAGATGATATCAATTCCATCTGCCTTTTCTCTCATAAGACCACATAATGATTTCGCACTTAGGAACATTATCCATATGAAGCCTGATGATTTTGTTGTAATCGACTGGGATGCTATGTACCATAGTAAATTCCCTTCTGAAGCTCCTATCTGGAATGATATTACTACATTAGTACTTAGTTTATTGAGTTTTGGCCGTTTCTCTCCTGTCATTGGCAGGATGGAAGTTCAAAATTTAGCTGATTCATTTATCAAAGGTTATTTTGACGAAGAATCAGATTTGATCGGATCGAAGAGCCTAAATGACCAACTGTATATTTTTACATTGTGCTATTATCTGGGTATTATTGGAGACCGGCCCTTACCGGTGATATATAAAGAGAAGTTTGGGTTTATCTACCTTAACAGGTTGAAGAACAATTTGCTGAACGGAAAAGTATATTAGAAAAAAGATATAACAGAAAATAATAGATTCTGCAGAAGGACATTAAATTAAAAAGGCTGCCTGATTTTCAGGCAGCCTTTTTAAATGGGGTCTGACTATCATATTGAAGAATTTTATTCTGCAGAAGTCTTTTTGAACCACATTCTTCCACCTACAGTATAAAAATTGTTCTGAATATCGGGATTGGCAGATAATTGTTCTGCAGTGTAAGGGAAATGCGGCATCAGGACATCATCTCCTGAATTCCAGTTTGCGGGAGTAAATACATGATTTTTTTCTGCAGTTTGAAGGGCAGCTATTGTCCTTTTAATTTCATCGATGTTACGGCCTACTTCCATGGGGTAAAAATTCACGGACCGTATAATGTTCTGTGAATCAATAATGAAAACGCCACGGATATCGCGATTTGTACTGACTGGCTCATGAAGCATTCCATATTGCCTGGATATGGTGGCGTTCAGATCTTCTAATATTGGAAAGTTGATCTTCTGTTTGCCTCTCTGCTTATAATCCAGATCTTCCAAATGTATTTTCCAGTCTTCATGGATTTTCAGGGCATCTGTTGAGATAACAGCAATTTTAACACCCATCCTCTCAAAGTCATTGTGTACATAGGCTAGCTCAAGCAGTTCAGAAGTGCAAACAGGAGTAAAATCCTGTGGGTGGCTAAACAGAACCTTCCAGTTGGTGCCAAAACTCTCAGGGAAGGTAACTTTACCAGAGGTTGACTGGAGCGTGAAGGAAGGTGCCTTTGATCCGATTAACGGGATTTTGTTCCCCTGGGCAACAACATTTCCAAGAATAAATACCGCTGCCACCATTGTAATGCAAAATTTTTTCATTGTTCGTATTTTTTTAGATTTTTATATTGCAGCAAGTTACGAAGGCATTGGCGGGAATTTTTCATGATTCAAATCCATGAATTTTTCATCCATTTTATTTGCTTCTTAAATTACGGCATAATCTGACATTCTGGTAAGTTTGACCCCATCTTTACTATAAAACGCCGTACTGTATTTATCCTTTTGTCAGAATTGGTTGGTTTATCTACCCGAGAATAAAAAGACTTATAAGTATTTTTTAACACTTGAATGAGGATCTTTTCGAACAAACATGTAGAATGTTCAGTGAATTGTATCAGCTACATTTTCAATAAAATAAATATTAAAAAATAGTTGTAACTTTAAATGTTCAAATTTACGAAACTTCAGTTGAAATGGAACTATCCGAAAAGTATTACCTGTCTGTCTTGCTCTTTATGTATTCACATAAAGAAGGAATTAAAAGTTACCTGAAGAATTTCATAAAAACTCATGGCTTATCCATTTGTCACAGAGGTTATTCTTCTGCTTGTTTGTTCTTTTCAGAATACAAACCGGGGACTAAAACATGAGAAATAAGAAGAAAAATAATCTTCTTGCTCCTCAGTTTAATCCTGATGATATTCAAAATCATGATTTACTGCAGACCTACAACACTCCCACACCAGATAAAGATTTTAAACAGTGCAGGTTGGAATACCTAAAAAAACTATATTATTTTAACCTTACCGAAGAGGCAGATGAACAAAGTTTCAATTCAAGTATGCCTTTTATTGATCCTGATACAGATAAATTAATGGGGAATGGGATCCAGGGTGATGACTTTTGCGAGAAATATTGTTGTGAGCAAACAGTATGCAGCGGCAGGGTACTCATATTATTCCCAAGAAATGAAATTTCATTGCCTGGCAATGACCAGGTCAAGCCTCCGTATAATTTACCATATGTGCCTGATCATGATGCTTTTCAGCAGAAGGTTACATTACTCTTCAATGATGGTCTTGAAAAACAATCTATGTTGCCCGGGGAATATCTTATTCTAAAAAAATCAATTTCAGTTATAGAAGCCTGGTATAAAGATTATAGTTTTTCTGTAGGTCATTTAGCCGCGCAATTGAATATGAGCACATCTCAGCTTAACAGGAAACTGAATCTTTTAACAGGTCATCCGGCAGGATACCTGATAAGAGTATTCCGGTTGCAGCGATCCGCTTTATTATTATTGGAAGGCAAAAGGAATGTTTCTGAAGTCTGTTTCGAAACAGGTTTTAACAGTTTGTCCTATTTCTGCAGATCGTTCAAAAAACATTTTGCATGCAGCCCTTCCAGATATAAAAGTTCTATGGCTGAAAAGTTAAATATCGTGCGTAAAAAAGATAATTAATTTCTTTTGTTGCCATTTACTTTTGTAAGATACCAACAATGAAAAGATGGCAACCATTGGTATTATCGGCGGAATTGATTTTCTTGGCTGTGATATAACCCTAAAATTTCTCTCTGAAAACTTCAGAGTAAAGGTTTTGGTACTGCCATCTGAAACAAATAACTCACCTCTTGTTCAAACAGGATTAATAGCCGGTGAAAATCTTCTGCTACATCATTTTGGTATGGATAATCATCTGCAGCTGGTAAAATTCTTGTATGATTGTGATTATCTTTTGCATTGCGGAACTCCTTATGCTTTGCCCCTGGCAGCATCTGAAGAGCCAGTATATGTTCCGTTAATCGCTGGTACCGGGCATTTGCTTCGGGCAATGAAAAAGGTGACCATCCTAAAAAAAGTACTATTTATCACTTCAGTATGGCCTGCACATATGAATGAAGAGGAATTAAAAAAGAACAATGCCTTATTGAATAAAGCGAGCAAAGGGGGCAACAGCAGGGTTATCAGGGAAGCTCTTTTTCATACAAAAAGCATAACCAATAATCTGCTGGAGGGATTTAACAGCATCAACGCCGGGCTCATTGTTGTTTCACCTGTCGTAGTCAGAAATAACATGTTGATAAACACTGTAAGTACTACAATTGCCGGTATCCGTTATTTATTACGGAATCATATTGACCATGACCTTGTGTTCCGCGAAATAACCAGGCGAATCATGGTTGACACCATGATGAATGTTGATCTCCTTCCTGATAAAATTTTTGATTCTATTATGATGTCAGTAGAATTGGAAACAGCACTATGGTTTTCCAAATAATGAATCATCATAGTTTTCTCCGAATGTCACCTCTGTTATCACTATTTGCGCTGTACCCATTGGTGATTTTGATTCAATCAGACCAGGCATCATGACTCCATCCACTTTCTTGTAATCTGATATATTTTGTTCCACTTCCACTTCCTGACCCTGGGCATTTATTTTGGCCTTAACTTTACGGATAAGATAATTTTCAGCATCGATAAAGTAATTTTTTACATCTCCATCCTTGTCTGTGAATTTAATATTGAACATTGGAGTACCTTCAATATTCACCTTTCCAACCAATGATGCAGTTGAGCCTTTTTCGGCATAATTATATAACTCTCCATCGAGATTCGCCTGATCCATTGCCTGTTTAAGTTCTGCTCCTGCAAGTTTCTGCGGCTCTGAGCTGATCCATGGCGCTATCATCCACCCTTCTTCCCCGTTATAAACCTGCACCATTTTCATTCCCTGCATTTCCACTTCTGACCTGAATTTATTTGGCCGCTTGATCTTCATAATCATTGGAATTTCCATTCCCATTTGTTTGATTGTAGCTTTCATGCCGGTAGTTTCTTTTTGGAGCAGGTTTTTTTGGCCTACTGCTTCAAAATGTTTCTGAAGGACCTCCTCAAGATTTTGGGCCTGGAGCGTAAAAACAGATAAAAACAAAAGGGCCGGTAGAATTAAAATTTGCTTTTTCATTGTAGTTGTAATTTTTTAGATGCATTTCATAAGCTCAATGAGTAACTGAAGAAGGAATAAAATTACAATAAAAGCAGGGTTGACTAAAAATATATTTCAGCAACTATTTTCTCATATGGGACTCCCCTTGCTATCAGCAGATCGCGAACCTCAACAACCATTAAAGCACTTCCGCACAGATAATAATTTAGATCGGGCAGGTTTTCAAGGTGATCTATGTAGGTTGTAATCCTTCCTCCAAATATACCGGGTGCAGATTCCCGCGAGCAGCATCGTATATAATCATCACCCATCTTGCGTGCCAGTTCATCCTCAAAGTAGAACTGGTTAAGGAATCTCACTCCATGTATCAGCTTTTTGTTCATGCCCAATCCTGAACGGAGCATGCTGTAATAAGGGGCAATTCCTGTGCCTGAGCTAATCCACCAGGCAGGACCTTCATCTCCGGTGAAACTGCCATAGGGAGCAGACATTAGTACTTTATCGCCTGGCCTGCGTTTTGCCAGTCGTGGTGTGAGGCTTCCCTTTTCCTTGATGTTGAACAGAATAGAGGCGTTGCTGTCCTGGTTTCCGCTGCAGAGGCTATATATCCTGGGAGGTGACTCTCCGTCGAGTGCAAGTTTAACCACTTGTCCGGGAGTAAATTCAAAATCCCTTTTCACGGAAATGACATATACTTCCGGTGAAATCTCGATGTTTGATGTAACACGATATTCCTTTAATTCTGTTGTACCTGTGGCTGCACTCATGAAGATTTGTACTGTTTCATATGTTTGGAAAAGAAAATGTAACAACAAGATTTTCGCTTGAACTCAGCATCATGTTTATTACCCTGTAGAAGACCCTGAGTTCTTTCATTCCGGCCACTTCCTCTGAGTTTCCATTCAATTCCATTATGGTCATATGGCCCGGTTTCAATGAAAGAGATGCCGGGGCTTCGAAGCCAATACCTGGTTGTACCAGTTCAAGTTCATAACTGATATCAGATGTATTAACTATTTCCACCCTCTTTGCTTCTTCATTTTTTAAGGTTCCCGCTGATGTACTGATTTTGAGCGAGGCAAAAAACAGGGGCTCCAGGAGTATGGCCCTGCCTGCAAGTGTATTATTAAAATAAGCGAGAGTTCTTTGGCTGAACAAGGCTTCCCTTATTCCTCCTTCGGTGCGGCTTTTTGAAAACACAAGAGTCATGGGGCGATGGCTGTTTGCTAAATCATACTTCATGCCTGAAGGCTCGTGCAGATCGGAATTAGCAATAAATGTAAGCTTTTTCTCCCTGGCCCAGTTGATGGCTTCCGGATAGAATTCATCGTAATTAAACACCTCTATGCCATGCATCATTCCATTATTTAACAGCCTTGTATGTTCTTCCCACCACAGTGTTGTATCGGGCTGCTGCGCTTTCCACCCAGGATGGTTCCAGAAGATAAATGCTCCCTGATCACGTGCTTCCCTGATGGCCTCAAAAACATTCTCCCTGTCAAGCAGGTTGGCATTCCTAATGAAAAGTGCATTTAAATGTCCGGGTGGCATGTTCCGGGTTATTTCAGCTCCCCTGATCAGCAGAATATCGAGGTTTTTAGCCATAGGTTCAGCAATGGCATACGAACGGTTATGATCGGCTTTTACATCAATCGAGTGAGGCCTGTATTCGATATGATCGGTTATTGAAATTGCATCAAGGCCATCACGCCATGCTTCCTCTACCCGCACCGTTGGCCAGACTGTACCGTCGGAGAAGATAGTGTGCATATGAAAATCACATTTCAATGTCCTGAATCCCGGAATATCAGGAATACTAATCATCTTGCGCTGCTGGCCGTTAGCAAAAATGACCAGCATTAAACAGCACAGGCTTAATAGTTTAATCCGCATCTGTAAGTGTTGTTATTATCTATTCGTTCAGGAGATAAATATCCTGTTTTTTTAGTAATCAGGCAATATCTGGCTTTCTTTTAATTTTTTATTGTGGTTATACCTTTTAAATCATTGATGTATAGTCTTGCTTTTTAAAAATATTAAAAAGAATCTTGCGTGGTATTTAATTTTTTATGATCTTTGTAGAAAGAATACTATTTTAATGGAGAAGCTCTTTAAAAATAATAAAAATCAAAGCCTTGGAGTTGAGCAAAAAAAAGTATGGCACAAAAAACAAATTGTGCGGACTTTATATTTCCGTGGGTCCATGTCGAATTCTGAGCTCTCAAAAATCATAAACCTAAGTACTCCAAAAATTAACAGTCTCCTGGTTGAACTTATTGATGATGGATTGGTAAGGGAACTTGGCAGGGGTGATTCCAGCGGTGGCAGGCGGCCAAGCATATATGGCCTTTTGGAAGATTGTTTTTATGTGGCAGGCATCACAGTCAATGTAAACCGGACAATTATTTCGGTTTACAACAGCAACAACCAGCAGGTTGGCGAATCGCTGGTTATTCCTGTAAGGGTTCAGCCGGACTTTGGCATTTTTTCACGGGTAAATGAAAAGCTGGAAGAACTGCTTCAGAAACATTCCATTCCGAAGAAAAAAGTACTGGTGGCCGGTATTGAACTACCGGGTTTAATAAATCAGAAGCAGGATGTAAACAGGACCTACTTCCCAAAAATAGCCAATCTATCGGATGAACTGCAGAAAGTTTTTGGAATACCTGTTTTTATTAGCCACGATTCCAAGTTAAGGGCATTTGCTGAACAGCATTTTGGATTGGCAAAGAACAAGGAGAATGTTTTATTGCTCCAGGTTGACTGGGGTTTGGGTCTCGGCATCATAATCAACGGAAGGCTGTATTCAGGGAAGTCGGGTTACTCTGGAGAATTCGGGCATCTTCCCATAGTGGACAATGGGGTGTTGTGCAACTGTGGTAAGCAGGGGTGTCTCGAAACAATTGTTTCAGCCAATGCCATCGTACGTATGGCTGTCCAGGGAATCCGAAACGGAAAATCATCACTGATAAAAGAACTGGTGGATGACGATCCTGACAGGATTGATATTTCGGCAGTTATTGAAGCAGCCAACAAGGGAGACCAGTTTGCGATTTCAATTTTCTCGGAAGCAGGACACTGGCTTGGGAAAGGCATTGTTTACCTTATCCAGATTTTTAACCCTGAACTGATTGTTCTGGGAGGAAAAGTTGCTGAGGCAAGCCAGTTTATTTCTGCTCCCATACAACAGGCGATCAATACTTTTAGCAACAGAGACATAAGCAATGATACAGATATTAAGTTTTCCGAACTCGGACAGCAGGCCGGACCTTTAGGTGCGGCTGCCTATGCCCTTGACCGGATTACTTCAGCGCAGAATAATTGAGCCGGTGCGAACAGCCTGCATCATGCAGGTTGTTCTGATATCATCGGGATCTTGTTTTTCCTTGACTTAAAACGATAACAATATGGAGAAAAATTTTACCAAAGTTGAGCAGGCTTTTTTCAAAGAATCCAGTTTGCAGGAGCTAACAACCCGCATGCCTTATATTGCCGTCGACAGTTTTCCTAAACTGGGTTTGCTGTCGGCAATGAGTTTCCTCGAATGGGTATCTGAAAACCCTCATGGTTTAGTAAGCTTGCCTGTTGGGAAAACAGCACAGTATTTTCTTCAGTTTACCCACCTGTTGCTTGATAACTGGGATAATCAAAAAGGTAAAGACCTAAGGGAAAAATATGGCCTTACCATCGCAAAACCTTCACTGGGAGATTTGCAGTTTGTACAAATGGGTGATTTCTATCCTATCAGTTCAAAGCAGCATAACAGTCTTCTTAATTTTGTACTGAAGAATTATATTGAGGGCATGGGAATCAGCAGGGAAAAGGCGTTGCTGATTAACTCCGATGAGATTGAACTTGCAGAAGGAAAGCATTTCAGCGAAGTTTTCCCCGATTATCAGATTGATCTGACACTACGTTACCGGGAGGCAAAAACAAAGCAGGAGAATATTCAGCAGCAGTCCATATTCAAAATAGATCACTGGTGCACCCAGTTTGAGAACAAGATACGTGAAAGGGGTGGCATTGGCTTTTTCCTGGGAGGCATAGGCCCCGACGGGCATATTGCTTTTAATACCCGGGGGTCTGCTCATTTTTCATCTACGCGCCTTAAAAGGACAAATTTTGAAACACAGGCTGTTACTGCAGTTGATCTTGGTGGGATTGAAGTTTCAAGAAAACGGCTTGTAATTACGATAGGGTTGGGCACTCTTGGGTTTAATCCTGATAATAAGGCCATTGTTTATGCTGCAGGAGAAGCCATTGCCGAAACCATAAAACATTCAATTGAAAGCGAACCCAATGTTATGTATCCTGCCACTTCACTTCAGAAGCTCAGGAATGGCCGTTTTTACCTCACCGACGGTGCATCTGTTCAACTCCAAGATGCCGTGGATAATTATTACAGGAGCGGGCCATGGACCCATCAAAAAACAGAACGGGCTGTAATGGAATTGTGCAAGAAGATAAATAAATTCGGAGGCAAGCTGGAATTTGATGATTTGAAAGCCGATAAATATGCCAGTCAGATTCCCGGGCTAAATGAGCATACAATCCAATCAGTTATTGATTCCATTTGGGCAAAGATAAAGCGTGGTATGGAAAGTGAAAGGAATCAGGTATATTACCACACAGGCCCGCATCATGACGACATCATGCTTGGTATTATGCCACTTACCAACAGGCAGTCGAGGGACGCAAGCAATGAACTGCATTTTTCTGTTCTGACATCAGGATACACAGCCGTTACAAACAGTTTTCTATTTGATTTGTTAATAGATACTAAAGAGCTGCTGAATAAAGGGAATATCGAAATGATTAATTATCCCGACTTTTTTGAAAGCGGTTATAAGTACAAATGGGATAAGGATATTTATCATTACCTTGATAACATTGCGGCACAGAATCCTGAGGAGAAACGCCGCGGTGTATGTCACCGGCTCATACGTGCCCTGGTGCTTATATGGGATATCCACAATGTGCAGGGGCTTTATGATGCAATAGAAGAAGTGCTTGAAACGCTTAAGAACAGTTACGACGGGAGTAAGAACCCGCCGAATATTCAGAAGCTGAAAGGCATGATCAGGGAATTTGAAGAAGAACTAGTTTGGGCGCACTATGGCATTATGGTTAAAAATGTCCATCACCTCAGGCTCGGCTTCTACCAGGATAATGTCATGGGCAGTAAGCCGGATATGGAAAAGGACGTACTTCCGATTCTTGAGGATTTCAGGAAGTATAAGCCAACAGTAATCAGCCTGGCAATGGATCCGCAGGGAAGCGGACCCGATACGCACTACAAGGTTCTTCAGGCAATTGCCCGTGCAGTTGAAGAATGGAATAAGGAGGAGGATTTAAGCAACCTCAGGATTATTGGTTACAGGAATGTCTGGTTTAAATATAATCCCTGGGATGTGGAAGTCATCGTTCCTGTTTCTTTGAACGCTCTTGCAACGCTCAACAAATCGTTCTCTGAATGTTATGTGACACAGGTGAATGCATCATTCCCCAGCTATCAGTACGACGGTATGTTCAGTGAATTAACCCAAAGGAACTGGTTTGAGCAGCATAAGCAGATCCAGTTTTTACTGGGGAAAAACTTCTTTTATGAAAACAGTTCACCCTTACTAAGGGCTACGCATGGAATGGTTTATCTACGCGAACTGAATGTGGAACAGTTTATTGAAGAAGCTTCAAAACTGGGAAAATCAATGGAGGGAATACTTTAACTATTTAAAATTAACGGATATGCAGCTGATAATACATAAAACATATGAGGAACTAAGCCAGTGGACTGCTAAGTACATTGCCCAGAGAATCAATGATTTCAATCCTTCTAAACGCAGGCCTTTTGTATTGGGGCTTCCTACAGGGTCATCACCTGAAGGTACATACCGTGAACTGGTAGCCCTATATAACGAAGGTAAGGTGTCATTCGAAAACGTGGTAACCTTCAACATGGATGAGTATGTGGGACTGTCTGAAGACCATCCCCAAAGCTATCACTCGTTTATGAACAGGCACTTTTTCGATCATGTCGATATCGACAGGAAGAATATCCATATCCCTAATGGAAATATAGCCGGACTGGAAAAGGAATGCCAGGATTATGAGGAGAAGATCAGGCAGTTTGGCGGCATTGAACTCTTTCTTGGTGGAATGGGAGCAGACGGACATGTTGCCTTTAATGTTCCCGGATCTTCACTAAGATCACGTACCCGGCTGGTGAACCTGAATTTTGATACCATTATGGCAAATTCCCGCTTTTTTGAAGGTGATCTGGACCAGGTGCCTAAAAGAGCCATTACTGTGGGTGTTGGAACTGTATTCGATGCCCGTGAAGTGGTAGTGGTAGTCAATGGGTACAAAAAGGCCAGGGCACTGCAGAAAGTGGTTGAAGAAGGAATCAGTCATATCTGGACGCTTTCTGCACTGCAAATGCACCCCAACGCAACTATTGTTTGCGATGAAGAGGCCACAATGGAATTAAAGGTGGGCACTGTAAAATATTTCACTGACAACCGGTAAACCGTCATCAGGTTTTCCCTGACATAGGTTTTTTTGGCCTTACTACATCTTCCTGTTTGCAGGAAGGGCAGGTGTATATTTCGCAACCGGTACATGCGAAGCAATTGCTGCATACCCTTTCTGTTTCGAGGCTGGAATAGGTGTGCCCGCAATTTGTACAGGTAAAAAACTTTTCTTTTTTCCTGCCGCTCAGCATTTAAAAAATATGTTTATACAACCTCCCCAGGCCGAACATGACTACCAGTGTGAAAATGATTGTTGCCCCTGAAGGAATGTCCAGGAAATAAGAGATAAACAGTCCTACCATGGTTCCAATGAAAGCAACGATTGAAGAAAGAATGATCAGTCTTTTAAAATCCTTTGTGAAAAGATTGGCTGTAGCCTGGGGAATAGTCAGCAGCGAAAGGATGAGGATAATTCCAACAACCCTTATATTCAGTACTACCGTAAGTGCGACCAGTGTAATGGTGAGGTAATTAAACAGGCTGACAGGCAGGCCTGCTGCCCGTGCAAACTCTTCATCGAAGGCTATATATAGTATTTTATTGAACAGCAGTGAAAAAAAGAGGATTACAACCACATTCAGGATAAACATCCACCAAAGTTCGGAGATGGTAACTGTAAGGATGTTCCCGAATAAGTAGCTCATCAGGTTGGGCGTATACCCCGGGGTCATATATACGAAAATAATCCCAAGTGCCATGCCCAATGACCAGAAAATCGCAATAGAGGAATCTTCACGCACCCTTGCTACCTTGGTAAAGAACTGTATTCCCAGTGCAGAGCCAATGGCAAAGGCCACGGCTCCGATTAAGGGATTAAATCCCAGAAGAAATGCCAGGCCAATACCCCCAAACGATGCATGTGTGATGCCACCACTGATGAAGACGATCCGGCGAGCAACGATATAGCTTCCTACGATACCGCATGAAATGCTCGCAAATATGGCAGCCAGGAAGGCCTTCTGGAAAAAATCGTATGAAAACAGATCAATCAGGTTGCTCATTTCAATGGTGATGTTTAAGGACAGTATGCGGAATTTCTCCATGAGAAATCAGCTTGATGGGGCAGTTGTACCCGTCGAGCTGCTCCTGGGTAATAATGTTGTCGGGGTGGTAATGAAGGTGGCCGTTAACGCAGGCAATTGTTTTTACATAGCTTGAAATGGTCCCCACATCATGGGAAACCAGTACAATGGCCATATCACTGTTCAGTTGTCTCAGCTTTTCGTACAATTCACCTTCAAAGCGGTTATCGACAAAAGTATCGGGTTCATCAAGCAGAAGGATCCTTGGCTGGCTCAGCAGTGCCCTGCACAGGAATACACGTTGCATCTGGCCTCCTGAAAGTTCACCAATGGCTTTTTTCCTGATGCCTGCAACACCCATCTCTTCAAGCAGGCTATCTGCACGTTTTGTAATTTCAGCAGATGAAGGTTTCTTCTGGTTTTCCATGAGAGAACCTGACCGGACCACATCGAACACTGTAATGGGAAAATTCCGGTCGATATGTTTTACCTGTGGAAGATATCCGATGGGTTTTTTGCGGCTGTTCAGTTCATCTCCAAATATAACTTTGCCGCTCATAGGGTTCAGCAAGCCAAGGATCACCTTCAGCAACGTAGTTTTCCCTCCTCCGTTAGGCCCGATTACCCCAATAAAATCATTCTCATGCACCTCAAGGTTTATGTTCCTGATTACAGGGGTTTTTTCATATCCTGCAGAAAGATCTTCTATTTTCAGGAGTGTTTTCATCAAAAATTTTCAATCATCATGTGCGTCATTTCCAGCAGGTTTTCCTCCCAGGCCGGGTTCAGTGGCCAAACCTCTACCACCTTTCCTTTTATTTCCTCGGCAAAAACGCGTGCATGGTCGCGGTCAAATTCACTTTGAATATAAATAACCTTTATATTCTCGCGCCGGGCAAGATCAATGGTTTTAGCCATGTGCTGTGCAGTGGGTTCCTTACCTCCTGATTCCAAAGGATATTGAACGAGACCGTAGTCGCGGGCAAAGTACGACAGGCTTGGATGAAAGGTAATAAAGGCCCGTCCCTGGTATTCTTTCAAAGAATTACGCAACTGAACATCAAGTAAGTCAATCTCTTTAACAAACTTTTGGTAATTGGATTGGTATTCTGTGCTTTTTTCCGGATTTAAGCCGGAAAGTACATCGGTCATCCGTCCGGCCATTTGTTTAACCAGCCTGGGTGAAAGCCAGATATGAGGGTCTACCCCTTCCAGGTGTACATGGTCGCCATGCTGCACTTCTTCACCTACAATTAAATCCAGTCCTTCCGACAGGTCCACCACCTCCATGTTGCGATTGATTTGCTCTACTTTTTCCCGCCACGACAACTCGAACCCAATGTACCCCAGACGAAACCAGACGGCTGAGCCCGATATCTGTTTCAATTGTGATGGAAGAAGTGTATACGACTCGGGGCTTGCACCTTGCGGAACAAGCACCTGAACTTCAAAATCATCGCCGGCAATTTTTTCAACAAAGGTTTTTTGTGGCAATATGCTGACAGTAATTACCTGTTTTTCACTCTCGCCTGTTCCAGTAGCACATGAGGTAATTACCAATGCAAAGGCTAAAATCAATAAAATATTCTTCATTTTCTGATATTATGAGTTGTAGTTTCAACGCCCCAAAAATAATGTTATACTTTCATTTTTTTTATTTTGAACTTGTTTTTTGGCGGAACAGGGTCGTATCCGTGTGTTCCCCAAGGGTGACAATGCAGAATCCGTTTGGTTGCAAGTAAAAATCCCCGGAACGGGCCATGAATCTTAATAGCCTGTACTGCATATTCCGAGCAGGTGGGGATATGTCTGCATGAGGCTGGTGTTAAAGGGGAAATGGCAAATTTATAGAAGTAAACCGGTAAAAGAAGTATCCATCCAACACCTTTAAGAATATATTTCCAAATCTTTTTCATAAAACCTCTGCAAATATAATAAACGAGGAGATAGTATTTTATTTTTAATCAAACGATTATTAATGCAAAATTACCTGAATTAGGAATAGAATTGCATAAAATTTTTAAATTTGCCAATTAAGATATACAATTATTTAAAAACAATATCAAATCAGAATGATGTCGTTTGAATAACAACATATAAAATCTTTCTGGAGTTTAAAAATCACTATTCAAATTACAAATGTTCCACCTGAAGAGATTCAAACTAAAATATAAATATTAATTAAAAAAATAAACACAATGATGAAGAAAGTCGCAATCGGAGTAGATATCGGCGGAACAAATACTGCTATAGGAGTTGTTGATCCCGAGGGAAATGTAATGGTAAAAGACAACATACCCACTCCTTCTCACGGCGATATTAACAGGTATATTGCCGATCTGGCAAGTGCCATTAATGAAGTTATCAAGTCGGTTAAATTACTGAACCCGGCTGTTGAAATATTAGGAATTGGTATAGGTGCACCTAACGGAAACTATTACAGCGGTACCATAGAATATGCTCCCAATCTTTCATTTAAGGGTGTTGTTCACCTGGTTGAATTGCTGCGTAATCATTTCCCTAAGATGGAAGCCCTGGCTTTGACCAATGATGCCAATGCAGCTGCCATAGGCGAAATGATTTACGGGGGTGCCAAAGACATGAAGAATTTCGTTATGTTCACACTTGGTACAGGTGTTGGCAGCGGGATTATCGTAAATGGTGACCTGGTATACGGTCATGATGGGTTTGCCGGTGAATGCGGCCATACAACCCTGGTACCCGGCGGACGCAGATGTGGATGTGGGGCACTGGGCCATCTTGAGGCATATTGCTCGGCTCCCGGCATGAAACGGACTGCCTTCGAACTGATTGTACAGTACAATGCCACTGACAGTATACTGGCTGATCATTCATACAATGAACTTGATTCGAAAATGATTTATGAGGCTGCTGTTAAAGGTGACAGGATTGCCCTTGAGGTGTTCGAAAAAACAGGTGCCTGGCTTGGACAAGGCCTTGCCGATACTGTTCACCACCTCAGCCCGGAAGCCATCTTTCTTTTTGGTGGGCCTACTGCTGCCGGTGAATATATTTTCAGGCCAACAAAGGAAAACATGGAAAAACACCTGCTTCCGATATTTAAGGATAAAATCAAAATTCTGCCATCCAAACTGAAGCCGGGCGATGCTGCTATAGTAGGAGCAAGTGCCCTTGTGTGGAAAGAACTCGAAAAATAAAAATCAACTAATTCAGATCAGAGGTCGTCCCGTTTCGTGGCGGCCTTTTTTATTTCGGATGCTCCCGGCACCCTTAAAATTTATTTGATTCTGTCGTAAGGGGTACTTTTTTTATTCTCACGGTTGTGAAGTAAGGGAAACAGTTTGAATGTTATCTACTCATTCCTGATACCATGTCCAGGTATAATTGAATTTAATATAGACTTGGTATAGGGAATGTATAGAGAATGATACCGTAAAAGCGTGAGGTTTGGCGAACTCATTTTTTATATTGAAAAACTAAGTTTAAGAATATTTTTGGGTGAAATCCGCAGGCTTCTACATGTCGTGTTCATTTGGATTTTATTTTATTGAACTGCCTGAACTATTGAACGCTGTAAATTGTATATTTAGGTTATGAAGAACATCTATGTCATTATAGGGCTGTTATTCCTGTCTGCAGGATATAAGGCAGCCTCCCAGCATCTGCACCACGATACAGCGGCCGGCTGTTCAGCCTCAGGGATTCATGAGGTATTGCTCAAACGGGCAGTTGTTGAGCCTGCCTCCTACGCTGATTATGATCTGACCTACCAAAGAATGGAATGGACTGTTGACCCTGCGGTGAGATATATCAGCGGGAGGATCACTTCGCACATAATAAGTCTGAAAGACAGTTTGCATGTGGTTGAATTCGATATGGATTCAGCCCTTGTTGTTGATTCAGTGTGGCATTCCTCGGGTGCGGTTCAGTTTATCCGGGAAAACAACAAACTCTTTCTGCATATGCCGGAAGCTGTTGCAGCA
Organism: Bacteroidota bacterium; assembly: GCA_023412195.1. Lineage (GTDB taxonomy): Bacteria > Bacteroidota > Bacteroidia > Bacteroidales > Prolixibacteraceae > Mariniphaga. Next base: position 15,048 of record JAEYNZ010000096.1, on the reverse strand, counting down.
GGAGCAATGGATTCCGTTTCTGTATTTTACGGGGGAGAACCGCAAAGTTCAGGATTCGGATCATTTACTCAGTCGGTGCATGGCCCTGAAAATGTTCCTGTTATATGGACCCTCTCTGAGCCTTATGGTGCCAGGGAATGGTGGCCTTCCAAGCAATCGCTTACCGATAAGATCGATTCCATTGATGTGATTGTTAAAACGCCTGAGCTATACCGTACCGCAAGCAACGGGGTATTGGCCTCGGAAACCGTGGCCGGCGGATTTCGCACCATGCACTGGAAGCACCGGCATCCTATAGTAACATATCTTGTGGCTATTGCTGTAACCAATTATGTTGATTATTCCGATTTTGCTGACCTGGAGGACGGCAGCCAGATTGAAATCCGGAATTTTGTATACCCCGAAAACCTTCAGTGGGCAAAAGACCGCACACCAGTTACGGTTGATGTCATGGAATTTTTTAATGAAATGTTTGGCATCTATCCTTTTGCCAACGAAAAATACGGACATGCACAGTTCGGTTGGGGTGGGGGTATGGAGCACCAGACCATGAGCTTTATGGGAAATTTTGGATTTGAACTCATCGCGCATGAGCTGGCTCACCAATGGTTCGGGAATTACATCACACTTTCGAGCTGGCAGCACATCTGGCTAAACGAGGGTTTTGCAACATACCTTACAGGGCTTGCAAATGAACGTTCCAGGGGAAGCCACGCATTTACAACCTGGAAAAGAAATAATATGACCCGCATCATGCTTCAGCCCGGGGGATCTGTCTTTGTTAAAGACACTACGAGTGTTTCACGGATTTTCGACAGCAGGCTTTCTTATTCAAAAGGTGCATACCTGTTGCATATGCTGCGCTGGGTGCTGGGTGATACAGCCTTCTTTGCAGGAATAAAAAATTATTATGAAGATCCGGATATTGCCAATGGATTTGCAAGCCATGACCAGCTGGTTGCCCATTTGGAGGCTGCCGGTGACACCTCTCTGACTGAGTTCTTCAACGACTGGTACTATGGTGAGGGATACCCCATTTATTCAGCTGAATACAAAAATGAAGATACAGGAAATTTTAAACTTTCCCTTTCACAAACGACCTCGCATGCTTCTGTTGAGTTTTTTGAAATGCCTGTTCATGTGAGGGCCTATAATGCAGAAAGAAGTGATTCAGCTGATTTCAGGCTTCAACACATGGTCAATGATCAGGAGTTTTTGCTTCCTGTGGAATTTACTGTGGCAGATTTAATCATTGATCCTGATTTATGGCTGGTTTCAAGGACAGAGCAGGTGGTTCATGCAGCACGGGTTATTTTGAATGATGAAATTAAGGTTTACCCGAATCCATTTACCAACAGGATCTTCTTGTCGGTTCCGGGAGGTATTGCTGTACAAAAAATCAGGCTGATCAATTCCGAAGGAAAATTCATGGGACAATTTAAAGGTTCCGACCTCCATTTTAACTGGGGGCATCTTCCCAAAGGCATCTATTTTCTTCATGTGCATGCTCCCGGTAAGATATTTGAGAAGAAAATCGTAAAAAGATAGCAGGTTTTTGAAACCTGGTTATTGATTTTTTGCCGGATTGTCCTATATTCGTAACACGATTTAAATAAAGTGTGTTACTTATGACTGTTTCACGTTTTGGAGTTTCACTTGATGAGGAGTTATTGCATGCCCTTGACGAATTTGTAGGGTTGAACAGTTTTTCCAACCGTTCACAGGCTATCCGTTACCTGATTGAAAAGAACCTGGTTGAGCAGAAATGGAAATGTGACAATATTGTTGCAGGCGCTGTTGTACTTGTTTTCGACCTGAAAAAGACTGATATACTGAAGAAATCTTCTGAAATACAGATTGCATATAAAGATGTGGTGTTGTCCTCACAGGGATATTACCTGAATGATCAGAATTATCTTGAAATCGTTGCGGTGAAGGGACCTTCAAAAAAGCTTACGGAATTTTCAGATAAGTTGATCAGTATTAAAGGAATTCAGCATGGAAAGCTTGTAATGAGCAAGGCTGAATGATTTTTTTTGCACATACAGTAACACGAAATTAAAAATTAGTAATACCAAACAAAATGAATTTTATAGAGAAACCTCTGGCAGCCCTTATTCTGATCACCCTGTTATTTTACACGAATGAAAGCGTAAAGGCAAACGTAATAGACACAGTTAAAGTTGAAGAGGTTGTAGTAACTGGTTCGCACATCAGGGTGAACCGGAACAATGTACCCATGGCTGTTTCTGTGGTAGGCAGGAGCCAGATTGAAGAGAGTAACGAATCGGCACTGCTTCCGGTACTGAACGGAAGGGTTCCGGGGTTATTTGTTACGGAGCGTGGTGTAACTGGTTTTGGTGTAGCTGCAGGTTCGGCCGGTCAGATTTCTATTCGGGGAATCGGTGGGTCGCCAACAACAGGTGTGCTGATGCTCATCGACGGGCACCCCCAGTTTATGGGAATCATGGGGCATCCTTTACCTGATTCCTATGTTGCTTCGGATGCGGAAAGGGTGGAAGTCATACGTGGTCCGGCATCCATATTGTATGGCTCAAATGCTATGGGCGGGGTTATTAACATCATTACAAAACGACAATCCAATGAAGGACTGAATGGAAATGCCCGGTTATCATATGGTTCTTATAATACACAGAAATATATGGCATCTGCAGGGTACCGGAGTAATGGCTTCAGCACTTTTGTTTCGGGTAACCATGATCGTACGGATGGGCACCGTGACCATTCCGACTTTAAAATCTATAACGGATATGTGAAACTGGGTTATGAATTTAATGACCATCTGTGGATTAACACCGATTTAAGCATGGCAGCATTTGATGCAGCCGATCCTGGTCCTGATACACTGAATTCTGCTTTTGGTGAACGCATCGACATTACACGGGGCTACTGGTCGTTATCGTTGCAGAATGAATTTGAACAATTGTCGGGTGCTCTTAAACTTTTCTATAATTTCGGTGAGCATGATATTACGGATGGGTTCCATTCAAATGATCATAACTATGGTTTCAATTTATATGAGTCGCTGAAGTTATTTAAAGGAAATAATATTACTGTTGGAGTGGACTACATGAATTACGGTGGTTTGGCTGAAAATCTTCTGGCTATGAATGGCAATGGGATTGTTTTTGCAGATACCACTGTCAATGAAACTGGTGTATATGGCTTTATCCAGCAGGATCTGAATAACAGGCTGATTTTGAACGCAGGAATCAGGAGGAACAGCCACAGCGTATATGGCAGCCGCTGGATACCATCGGCAGGTTTTGCCTGGAATTTAACAGGTGATGCCACATTAAAGGGAAATGTATCGCAGGGATTTCGCAGTCCTACCATCCGGGAACTTTTTTTATGGGGCCCAAACCCGGAACTTGATCCTGAAACGATTGTTAACTATGAGGCAGGAATCTCAAGTTACTTTTTCAACAGGATGCTTAATGCTGAAGTTACACTTTACCGGATTAAGGGGGATAATCTGATTATCATGGTACCCATGCAGGGCCTTCGCAATGCAGGTGACATCAATAATAAGGGCATTGAACTTCAGATACAGGCTCAACCTTCACGAACCCTGAAGGTGGAAGGGACCTATAGTTATATCAACATGAAAAATCCTGTATTCGCAACACCAAAGCATCATTTATTTCTGAGCGCTCATTACACCCTGGACAAAGTTCATCTGATGGCAAGCCTTCAGCAGATTAGTGGTCTTGACAGCGATCCAACTCCGGCAGTTGAAACCCAAAACTATTCACTTTTGACGGCCAAGGCTGTATATGTAATTAATAAAAACCTGAAATGGTATGTAAGCGGAGAGAACCTCCTTAATGAAACATATGCAGTTAACAGGTATTATACCATGCCGGGAACAACAATTTTTTCGGGATTAAACATCAGTTTCTGATCTGAAACCGTGACTTACTGAATCTTTTACTGCTTCAATGCTGTACTTTTTCATTTTCTTTTTAAATTGGAGGCTGAAATCAACAAATATAAGTCGATGAAAGAGAATAGCCGCCGTGAGTTTATCAGGAAGGGAACAGTTGCCGCTGCCGGGGTAACAATTGGGTTGCAATCGCTCGCAGGTGCGGGAGCAGTGCTTTCATCTTCAACTGCCCGTTCCGGCATGCAGCCGGTAAAATATCCGGTGCATGTTTTCACAAAATGCCTGCAGTTTCTCAATTACAACCAGATGGCAAAGATGCTTGCAGAGCAGGGTTTTGACGGTGCTGATATGACCGTCAGGCCCGGTGGACAGGTGTTGCCTGAAAATGTGGGAACTGATTTACCCCGTGCAGTAAAAGCCCTGAAAAGTGAGGGTATAGGTACGAGTATGATTACAACCAGTATCACAGATCCTGACGATAAAAATACACGGGCTATTCTAAAAGCAATGGCTGATACCGGAATCAAATATTACCGTCCGGGTTGGATCAATTACGATTCTTCGAAAACAATGAATGAAAACCAGGATCATTTCAAACGCATTTTCAGCCGGCTTGAGAAAGTGAATCGTGAATTTGGTTTACACGGAGGTTATCAGAATCATTCCGGGCAGTCGTTAGGTGCACCAGTGTGGGATTTATATCCGCTGCTGAAGGATTGTGACCCGGAGTACCTGGGCGTTCAATACGACATCAGGCATGCAACCGTTGAAGGGGCAGTAAGCTGGCCGCTGGGCATGAAGCTGGTGGCTCCGTGGATCCGGACCATCGACATTAAGGATTTCTTATGGGTAAAAAATGATAAGGAAAAATGGCAGATAAAGAATGTTCCGCTTGGAGAAGGCATGGTTGATTTGGATGCATTTTTCAAATTGTATAAATCATTGAATCTTGAGGGACCTGTATCTATTCATTATGAATATGACCTCGGAGGGGCAGAACATGGTTCGATGAACCCAAAAATGGGTGAAGAAGAAATTGCAGGTTGGTTAAAAAGAGACCTTGATTATCTGAAGGGTCATCTGGCGAAATTATAAACAGGAGAGGGTGTTTTACCTGTTATGCAGTTCATTTTTGAAGGAAGTCCTTACACTGCGGAAGCCAATATAAGATTTGGCAGTATCCTGGTATTCAAAAGTACGGGTTGACACCCTTATGAAATAGGGTATATCTTTCCACGAGCCACCTCTTGTAACCTTTCTTTTCATTACAGGGGGGTCATCGGGCAGAGCGTCGTATTCCAGTTCAGGATTTAAATCATTGATTACATCGTAGGCAGCTTCATAGAAGGCACTGCTGGTCCATTCTGCAACATTGCCTGCCATGTCATATAATCCAAAATCATTTGGATCGAAATTTCCAACCTTCATTGTATTGGTGGTACTGGGGCTGTCGGAAACGTAGTTTCCCCTCAGTGGTTTGAAATTGGCCATAAAGCAGCCTGCGTCGTTACGGGTATAGTAACTTCCCCAGGGATACACAGCATTGGTGCGTCCGCCCCTGGCAGCCAATTCCCATTCTGTTTCAGTTGGAAGCCTGTAACTATGGGCAGGAGCTTCATTTAACCTCGTACTGAATTCCGACTGAAGGTCAGTTCTCCAGTTACAGAATGCACGTGCCTGTTTCCAGGTAACGCCTACCACCGGGTAGTTGTCGAATGCAACATGTGAAAAATACTTCAGTGTATAAGGTTCATTATAAGTGTAGGTAAAATCTCTGATCCATGCAAGGGTATCGGGATAAACGGGAACTGTTTCCTGCATGAGGAAAGAACTCCGGTTGGCTATGGGAACAGTTTGTCCCTGCTGGTTTACAACTTCCCCTTCATACTGCCGCTTCTCAAAATTATAGCTGTTCTGCCGGCGTGCTGCCTGCTTATAATCAACCCAGAAATATTCATAAACCAGCTTCCTGGGATCGATTTCTTTTCTGAAACTGTGACGTTCTTCTTCAGGAATAAACAGATCGCTAAGGGCCATCTGATAATCTGCATCGCGCCAGTCTATTTTCTCATTCCAGTTTATGGTTGGATCTGCAAGAGGATTTCCTCTTGCATCTTCGGTATTCAGGAAATCGGAATAGGATTGCCCAAGCATTTTTCTTGCAATTGAATCTCTGACCCAATATACAAACTGACGGTATTCATTGTTTGTGATTTCGGTATCATCCATCCAGAATGATTCCACAGTAACTCTTTTTGAACTGCTGGCGGCAGTTTTCAAATCATCGTCTGATGCACCGATTACATATGATCCACGTGGAATATAAACCATTCCATAGGGAGTGGTTTCAAACCAGTTTTTGGAATTCCGTTCACCTCCGGGAAGGTACTGTACAATATCATTCCTGCACGAATGGAAAAGCATGCCTGCCAACAATATCATATATATATATGCTTTTCTCATTCCTTATTATATTTCAATATAGTGTTCCTGATTGTTACCGGTGAACATTATAAAATCCTTTTGGAAAAAAAGAGCCTTATGTAACGATAAGGCTTATAATTCTATTTTTTATGTTATTAATATTCCCACAGGTCCTGTTCGTAATTAAATATCTGTTCTTCAATCCGCTTTGATTCCAGCAAGGCATCTCTTCCTGAAACATAGGCACTGATGTCACGGTTATTGTAAACGTTGGATTCCTTGATAATATAACTGCTGAAAAACCTCTTGATAAAAAGATCATCGAACGACATGGATTGTGCTTCATTGTATGGATTCAGAGCAAGATTTGTTGCCAGAAGGTTTCTGACTTCAGGGTAGTACACCCAGAAAACTTTCTGTCTTTGAAACTCGCCTGAAGGATCATTGTCACGGACATATTCCCTGATCGGGCAGATTCCGATGATTCTCACGTTCAGGGAAGACGCCTGTTTATCGAAGTACCATTCTTCCTTGATCATGAACTGTTTTATTTCAGTAGGCCTGATTTCCCCCTGGATAACAACCTGTTTTCTTTCACCGGTATCAAAATCGATGGTTTCTTCAGTGGTGGCCTCTGCACCAAATGCATCCTGCACCTGTTCATAGGTCATTGGCACTTTGAAATCATCGTCGAGACGTGCATCAAACGGGGTAATCTGGCCACTTTTAATTCCTTCCAGGAGCAGTGATATCAGGTTAACCCTGCCATCCATTTCCACAGTTGGAAAATAAAGCGACAGATTCATTTTTTCACGCAGGTCGATGATTCTCCAGATCTTTTTTGACCAGAACACGTCTGCTTCACGTACGGAAGGCAGCGGCATTGGTTTCTTCTGCCGGATGTCGTTCGACTGAAAAGCACTGTTGATCAGCTGGGCATTTGCCTGGCTGGCAGTACCTGCCACCAGCAGAATCAATATTCCTGTGAGAACTAATAACTTCTTCATCTTTTATTGTATTTTTAAACCTATAGGATCCAGATCGACAGTTACGCCGTCGGAACCTACTGCTTTAATATTAGCGATATAAACAAGGCTGTTTGGATTCAGCCTTCTGAATTGTTCCTTTTGATCTTCAGTAAACCTGTTGCTGTTGCTTTCCCAGGCGTTAACATAACCGCCAGCGCCGGAAACTTCAACCCTGAATTGGGTAACGGTATATTTGAAATCAAAATCAAAGTCTTCAAGAACTGCCATCACCCCATCTTCAACAAGGAGACGTTCTTTTCTAATGGTACCTCCCGACTGACCTGCCACCTGGGCAATAGGATCGGGTACTTTTTTCACCCGCCAGTTGGTAGTGCCAAGTAACCGGCGCTGTCCGCCAACATTGGCAAAGACAGAAACAGTGGTGCGCCGTCCCTGTTCATCCAGCTCATTAGGCCTTATGATATAGGAGTTGCCCCTTTTAACAACAGAGCCATTTGTCATCGAAACCTCAAGGTTTTCCTGAGGAATACCACCGCCTCCAACATCGAACGGATTTTCAAGTCCGCGGTAGAACACATTCATCTGAGTTGCCGACATGGTGACAGATGGCTGAGTTACCTGGTACTGCTGGGTAAACGGATAATCTTTTATGATCCCTGCCGGGGTTTTGTACTTGATAATCCCGCTCCAGCTGAAGACACCTGGTTCATTTGTTTTTATCCTGTAAGTTGCTATACCATCCTGTACGGGTACCGCCTGGTTGTTGATAAAGATCTGAGGCTGCTGGGTTGTATCTTCAGCTGCCATAAAAACTTCAGCAACATATTCGTCACCCTGCAGAACGATGCTGGATTGAGGAATTACCCTGGCGCCCAGTTTGTTGAACAGGAATGACCCCGCATCGATCTGGGAATAAAGATAATTGATGACATTTGCTTCGGAATTCTTCACATCGATCTGGATTTTAGACAGCAGAGCCATCACGGCCACCAGGGGTTTGTCGAGGAAACGTTCTGTTTCCCACGATTTTTTCTCGCCTCCTTCTTTCAGGTTGATCCTGGGATCGGAAGTGTCGAGAGCAGCTAGTACTGTATTTCTCAGTTCAACGTCATTTTCTTCAATCAGGGTTATAAGGTGATCTCTGTAGCGAATGATTTCTTCCTTTAATTCGGTTGCCTTTTTTTGTGTTATCATATGTTCCGACGGTACATTTAAATCATCTTCTTTTTTAATGATTAATGTATCGCTGACATTAGTTATGAAGTAAAAGGAGTTACCATCGAAAGGATGTTCAGGCCCTACCTGGTTAACGCCTGATTTTCTGACAAGTTCCTCTTTTAACATTGAAATATAGTTAAAAAGGTAATCAGTTTCTCTTCTGACAGAGTCAGCCTTTGTTTTCCAATCGCCAACCCTGGTTGGATTGTCCTCAAATGCCCGGTCAAAGGAAGCATAAACCTGTTCATTTTTCATGTCCACTGTTTTGAGGGTTTCGATCAGGCTGCTATCTACCACCCTGAATGCCTCAAGTACCTCCGACGCAACGTTTAAAGCAAGCATTGCGGTGAGTACAATGTACATCATGTTTATCATTTTTTGCCTCGGGGTTTCCGGGCAATTCTTTGATCCCATAATACGGTTACTTCAGGTTTTTACTTTTTGTAATTTAATGCACCCAACATGTTTCCATAGATGGTATTAAGCGCTTCCAGGTTTTTATTTAACTGTTCGGCGTTTTGCCTGTACTTCTGTAATTCAGACACCGATGAGGCCAGAATCTCATTCATCTGGGTTAAGTCACTGCTGAATTTATGGCTGGCTTCGAACTGGTTTTTTGTACCTTTTAACTGCATCTCAAAAGTCTGGTTCAGCGCACTGATGTTTTGGTTCAGTTTCTCCAGGTTATTGGAGTAAGCTTTTGTACCCTCGCCCACATTTGCGAGCTCGGCAGTAAATTTTCCTGATGCACCGTTAACAGTGTCAACAAGTTTACGCCCTGCTTCCGAAAGTTTTAAAGAAAAATCTTCACTGCTCTGGTTGATTTTTTCGATAGAGCTTTTTCCTGTACTTGACAGTTGTTGTGAAGCCACTGCATACGATTGAACCAGCTTCTCGACTGAAGCATTGACAGTTTCATTTGCCCTGTTATTGATTTCAGCAAATGACAACATGGACTCGGAAGCTGAACTCAGGTTCCTGACATACATATCTGTAGCCAGTGTTGCCGATGAAATATCGCTGATTCCGTTGGCAGCATTTGAAAGGTTGTTCAGGCTTTGACCAACTTTATCGAGCAGTTCAGGAGAAAATTCTGAACCATTAATTAACTGGTTAAAGCCGTTTTTGCCTTTTCTCTGGTAATCTTCAAGTTCAATGACCTCATAATCATCTCTTAATTCAGGATATACTTTTGACCATTCAGGCATTTCAATGGGCGGATCAAATGCAGAAAGGAAGAAAATAAAAGCTTCAGTAATCAAGCCTACTGTTAAAAGCAGACCTGCATATTGCCAGTGCTGTAATTTGAAAAGCGCTCCAATCATTACGATTGATGCACCCCATCCATAGACATAGCCCATGAATGTTTTCCAGCGTTTAGTACGAAAAAGATCACCGATATTCATTTCTCTGAGGTTAATGGTAAGTGATTGTAATTAATTGAACTCATCTCCAAAAGTTGACCGGACGCAACGGAATCCAATGTATGATTTTGTCGTGTCCTGATATTCAAAGTTTCGCGTCGATACCTGAGTAAAATAAGCTATATCTTTCCATGAGCCGCCACGCACGACTTTCCGCTTCATAACAGGCGGATCGTCAGCCCGTGCATTATATGTAAAGGTGGGGTTCAGATCGCTGAAATAATTATATCCAGCTTCGTCAAAGGCAGTTTCAGTCCATTCGGCTACATTCCCTGACATATCGTACAGGCCATAGGCATTCGGCTCATAACTTCCAACCTTCATGGAAGAAATGCCACCGTCTTCTACATAGTTTCCCCGCAGAGGTTTGAAATTTGCAAGAAACACGCCGTCTTCATCCCGTGCATAATATCCACCCCATGGATACATGGAGAAATTTTTACCTCCACGGGCAGCATATTCCCACTCCACTTCAGTGGGTAGGCGATAAGCTTGCAGTTCCGGTTGCCTTCTGGAGGTGAGATAATCTGATTGAATTTTAGTTCTCCAGTTACAGAAAGCAAGAGCTTGTTTCCAGGTAACACCAACTACAGGATATTCATCAAACCCTGGATGCCAGAAATAACGAGTTGCCCAGGGCTCATTGTAGGAATAAGTAAAATCCCTGATCCATGCAAGTGTATCAGGATAAACATGAACCTGATCGTTCATGATGAATGCCGACCGGTTTTCGATAGGCATCAGTTCACCTTCATTGTTATAAACGTTGCCATCGTAGCGCTGGGTGTTGAAATTGTAGCTGTTTGAGCGCTTGGCAGCTTGCTGAAGGTCGATCCACCAGTATTCATATACCAGTTTTCTGGTGTCAATTTCTTTTTTCCCAAAAAATCTTTCATTTTCTGGCATGTATAATTCTTCAAGAGCCATCTGGTAATCAACATCTCTCCAGTTTATCCGTTCCCTCCAGTTAATGCGGGGTGGGTCAATGGGTGTACCGTCACGGCTTTCGGTAATTAAAAATTCAGGATACTGGTCCCCAAGCATTTTACGGGCGATAGAGTCGCGTACCCAGGATACGAACTGCCGGTATTCGTTGTTTGTAATTTCTGTGTCATCCATCCAGAAAGCATCCTGAGATACCGTCTTGGAAGGGGTACCCGACATGGCGGGATCCTGGTCGCTTGGGCCAATGTTAAAACTTCCCCTGCGGACATAAACCATTCCGTAGGGTTGCGTCTCCCGCCATTTTGGCCTGCTTTGTACGCCTACCAGTTCACCGTTTCCTGATTGACTGCAACTGGTGAAACTAATAATCGTTACAAGTACAACTGCAATTAAAAGAAGTTTTTTCATAGCTCTTAAATATAGCTTTCTTTATAAAAATCTTATGCTCTTATATTTTTGATTCCGGTTTCGGTCAAGTGCAACTGAATAACTGACAAACACCTCATGAGATGCAAAGCCGTAATATCCAATTGCAGAAGTTACAAGGTCGAACGAATAACCTACTCTTAATCCATTGGCCAGTTCAAGGCCCATCAACAGGGCCAGTGCGTCATCTACCCTGTAGGAAATACCTCCCCAAAATCTGTCATTATACACAATATTTGCATTTACATCCAGCATCCATGTTGCAATATCTGATTTGAACAAAAATGACGGACGTAACTCAAATAACGGATCACCAAGTTTAATATTGTATCCACCAGTTAAATAATAGTGCCGTGTAAGATATGCCCCTGCAACTTCATCATATTCAATCGGTGCCTCATTGAGGTGAGTTGCAGAAATACCGAGATAGTAATTTTGTGAAGTAAGGAAAACACCTGCACCAAAATCAGGAACCAATTGACTGACTTCCCCCTGGGGTATTCCCGGATCGGAAGAAGGAGGAGTCCATTTAGCACCTTCAGGACTTTCCCATGCACCATTAATACTTTGATTATAAAAACCGGCTGATATCCCGATTCCCAGGTTGCCAAAGCTCAGTTCGGTTCGGTAAGCATAATTGGCGTTAATGAGTATGTTCTTTGCAAATCCCAATTGATCGCTTATAATATTTAGTCCAAGGCCGGTTGTTCTCCCAAAAAGACTTGTGGCAGCATCGAAGCTAAACACGAGTGTTTTTGGTGCTCCATTCATCCCTTCCCATTGGTATCGGTTTAATATCAGTCCGTTAATTGTATTTTCGGCACCAGCATATCCGGGGTTTACGCCCAATTTGTAAAACATATTGTTTGTAAACTGCGGATCATTCTGCCCTAATGCTGCCAAATTAGTAATAAAAAGCAAATATAGAAAAGAAAATATTTTTTTCATATATCATTTTGGATGCGGAATCAACTATTTTCCAATCCGGGCTAAAGAAATAAAAAATTGTTGTTTGCAACAAACTTCTGTAACACCGTATTGCTAAGAACGCGTTCATTAATCTATTATTTTGAAGTGCTATCTAATTTTTGCAGAAATCTGAACCATCGTGCAGGTATTTCATTTTCTGTTGCCTGTTTATAATCGTCTGCTGTACAAGCTACTTCCAGCTTTTCCCCCGTCACGGATTCCACCTCAAACCACCATCGTCCTGTTCCCTGTTCATTATGGAAAACTACCGGATGATCCAGACCTTCAATTTCCACTTTATAAGTTGTTCTTTTTCCGGGATAACATCTTTGGGTAACACCATTTAAGAAATACCATACAATTTCTGCCGCAAGGGCAGAAGTCAACCCATCCTTATCAAAGCCTGCCTGTATTTCAAACAATCCGAAAACAGCTGTCTGATAACTGATTCCCGCATAATGTGCAAGCTGGCATGCTTCTTCCCCCTTTAATCCGTTTGGGTTTTTTTGAGGAGTTGATGGAGCTTCATTATATTTAATTGCCCCCATGTCAAATGATACTACATGTGAATTTCGCAGTACCGGTTCCGCCTGTTTTATATTGTCACGCAGGATGCCAAGCCTTAAATGTTCTGCTGCTCCCGGAAGTTTATTTAACAATTTATCACCTGTAAGATGATGTTGATATGCCAGCAGTGAATATTGAAACAAATTCGGGAGGTTTTTAAACAAGCTTGACAGGTAATTCGATGAATTGTAGGCTTCAACTCCTTTTTTAATATCAGGGACTGCATCGATGGTGGTAAGCCAAAAATGACGTTCGCTTTTGAAAGCTTCGCATATTCCGGCAGTTAATTCCTGGCTGCCACCAAGGATAACCGTTATGATATTCTGTTCCCGAAGATATTCCACCACATCGCGAATTGCATAAAAAGTTCCTCTTTGATTTTTAGAGGATTTAAGGTTGCCCAAATCTGCTACTTCAACTTTGTCATCGATGGCAGCAAGGCTATAAAGGGCATTTCTGATTTTATCCGGGGCTGAGGCTCCTTTTTTGTGCGGTTTGCCATGATCAGCGGGCACCCCAAAAATGACAACCCTGGGTGGCTTTGATGATATGCCGGTCAACTTCCGGTTTATCTTTTCTATGGCCTGTCCTAATCCATATTTTCCCAGTGACCTTCCATCATCCTTATATTGTGAAAAATCAACAGGTTCAAAATAATCGGTTAGATTCATTTAGTTGCCGTTTTGGTAAAAGTATGGTATATCAGTTAAAGTGAAGCCCTGTCTTTATTTCTTTCTTGAAGTTTTTCTTGTTTTCGGTTCCGGTGATTCTTCAATAATTTTTTTACAATCATCAAGAGACAGATCTTCAGCGTTTACTTTTTTAGGAATTTTATAATTATTCTTCTGATAAGAAATATATGGCCCCCATCTGCCTTTGAGAACTTTCAATTCGGGCTCCTCCTTAAATGTTTTAATCACTGCATTTTTGTCTTTTTCTCTTTTTGCCTCAATTAACTGGATTGCACGTTCCAGCCCGACAGTAAATGGATCATCTTCCTTTCCCAATGAAACAAAGCTGCTGTCGTGCCTTACATACGGTCCGAACCGGCCGATGCTTACGGATACTTTTTTATTTTCATAGTTTCCCAGATCACGTGGCAATTTAAATAAATCGAGCGCTTCTTCAAGGGTTATTGTCTCCAGCCGCTGTCCTGCCCTCAGGCTGGCAAACTGTGGTTTCTCACCTGACTCTTCCGACGCTTCCCCAAGTTGTGCAAGCGGACCATAACGCCCGATTTTCACAGATACTATTTTTCCTGTTTTCGGATCCTCTCCCAGTACACGTTCACCTTTTGACCGTTCTGAGTTTTTAAGCACATTTTCTACCTGTCCGTGAAAAGGCTGGTAAAATTTATCGATCATTTCAATCCACTCTTTTTCTCCTTCAGCAATATCGTCAAATTCTTTTTCGACACTTGCAGTGAAGTTGAAGTCCATGATTTGTTCGAAGTTTTCCATAAGGAAATCATTCACCACCATTCCTATATCTGTTGGGAAAAGTTTTGATTTTTCCGCACCTGTATTTTCCGCACCAGTTTTTTCTGAAATTTTATTGTTTTTCAGGATGATCAGATCAAAGTTTCTTTCCTGACCCGGACGATCCTCCTTAATTACATAATTTCTGTTTTGAATAGTTGTTATGGTAGGTGCATAGGTCGATGGCCTGCCTATTCCCAGTTCTTCAAGTTTTTTTACAAGCGATGCTTCGGTGTACCGCGGTGGCTTCTGTGAAAAGCGTTGTGTGGCAGTGATGACCGACATCTGTAAAATATCGTTTGCTTTAAGCGGTGGAATGATATCCTGTTGCCCCGAATGACTAACTGTGTTGTCATCATCAGTCGACTCCATATAAACTTTCAAAAAGCCGTCGAACAGAATGACTTCCCCTGAAGCTGTAAAAACCTCGGGAGCAGTTGAAACAGAAATGGTGACTGTTGTTTTTTCCAGCTGTGCATCGGCCATTTGGGATGCCATTGTACGTTTCCATATAAGCTCATAGAGCTTTTGTTCCTGGCTGGTACCTGATATAGTTTCATTGCTCATGTAAGTCGGCCTGATGGCTTCGTGTGCTTCCTGTGCCCCTTTCGATTTTGTCTGGTATTTTCTGATTTTTACATACTTCTCCCCATGTAGTTCTGTAATTTTCTGGCTGGTGGAATTGATTGCCAATCCTGAAA
>JAEYNZ010000085.1 GCA_023412195.1 Bacteroidota bacterium | reverse complement strand
TGGTATGGTAAAGATTCCGTTGTCGGAGTTCTCTTTTGATAAATATCAAAATGCAGATGACAGGAAAAACTATAGCAATAACTTTGTATTCGAGCATAAGAAATAGTTTGTTAAACAAATATCAATTCCCAACAATCAATCAGACCATTAAACATACCCCCAAAAATAATTAATCTATATCTTTAGGCTTGATTAAAGAACAATTCCTATGTATACTGTCGATTGTTTTATTTCATTTGCCGGCTATGACGAAACAAGAAAGCTTGTTTCTGAGTTAAAGCTACATAAGCTTGTCAGAAAAGTTTTTGTAGTTGCACCTGAAAAGATGGATATTGAAGGTGCAGAAGTGATTGTGGCAGAACATCTGTTTGCCACTTCAACCATTTTACAGATTGCCAAAAATGCTAGTGCATCTTATGCATTTATTGCCCTGCAGGATACCCCGGTTGAACCAGGCAGGTTTGCAATCGAACGGTTTTTGCGGGTGGCTGAGGATACTTCTGCCTCCATGGTTTATGCGGCTTACAGGGAAATAAAAAGCAATACGGAAGCATTTTATCCACTGATTGATTACCAGCATGGCAGCCTGCGCGACGATTTTAATTTCGGTCCGGTGCAGTTCTACAGGTCTGACGTTTTGAAGAGCTTTATTGAGGATGAATACCGGCATGCAGGGTATTATTCGTTACGGCTGCATGCGTCGCGGCAGGGGAGCCTGGTGTACATCCCTGAATTCCTGTCGGCGATGGTTGAACGGGATCTGCGTAAATCAGGAGAAAAGCAATTCGATTATGTAAGTGCCGCTGCAAGAGAGAAGCAGATTGAGATGGAAAAAGTTTGTACCAGGCACCTTGGTAAGATCGGAGCATTGCTTTCACCACCGTTTGCGGAAATAGAATTTCTTGACCATGATTTTCCGGTCGAAGCTTCGGTTATTATACCCGTCAGGAACCGTGAGAAGACAATCCGTGATGCTGTGGAGTCAGTACTAAGGCAAAAAGCTGCCTTCTCCTTTAACCTGATCGTGGTGGATAACTATTCCACAGATGGTACAACCGATATCCTGAAGGCTTATGCCAGGGACGAAAAACTGGTACATATAATTCCTGACAGAAAAGATCTGGGCATCGGAGGATGCTGGAATGAAGGGTTGTTTCATGAGAAGTGCGGGCGCTTTGCCATTCAGCTTGACAGCGACGATTTATATGCAGGGGAAAACACGCTCCAGGTGATCGTGGATAAATTTCATGAAGAGAAATGTGCCATGGTAATTGGCAGTTACCGGATGACAAACTTTAAGCTGGAAGAAATCCCACCAGGAATAATAGACCACCGGGAATGGACGCCTGATAATGGTTCAAACAATGCCTTGCGAATAAATGGCCTTGGGGCACCACGGGCATTTTTTACCCCGGTGCTGAGGCAGATCAAGGTGCCAAATGTCAGTTATGGTGAAGATTATGCTGTGGGACTTGCCATTTCACGTAAATGGAAAATCGGGCGCATCTATGAACCTGTTTATCTTTGCCGCCGCTGGGACGACAATACCGATGCTTCACTTGATATAGGAAAGCTTAATTTACATAACCATTACAAAGATAAAGTAAGAACTGTAGAACTTCTGGCCAGGCAAAGAATGCTCAGGGAGAGGCAAAGTGCAGGAAATTGATTTACAGTTGAACATACGTAACCTTCAACTAAAGCCCGGGCATAGGGAAAAAAGCCGGGTGAAAAAATAGCATGAGCGAAAATAAAAATATAAATGCTGAGGAACTTTCAGAATATGGCAAGGTTGATACACTGAATGATCAGGCTTTCACTCTGGTGAAACAGCAACGTTCTGCATGGAAACTGGCAGGGGATAATTATGCTGCATTATGGGAAGTGCAGACAAGAATTTTTGATTTTGGGCACTTTCATATAGTAGCCCAGCATAATCCCGGTCGCATGCGTTCTTCGGCAGCAAAAACAGATGCTCGTAGCATTGAAAGCCGACCCTGTTTTCTATGTGTGCAAAATTTACCTGAAGAGCAAAAAGCCATCCCCTCCGGCAAAGAATACCTGGTACTTGCCAATCCTTTTCCTATTTTTCCTTACCACCTGACGATCCCTCATCATAACCATGTTCCACAAAAGATTGATGGTTTCTTTGGCGACATGGTTGATCTGAGTCAGCTGCTGACCGGCATGGTAGTCTTTTACAATGGCCCTGAGTGCGGTGCTTCTGCTCCAGACCACTTTCATTTCCAGGCAGGGAGCAGGGGGTTGCTTCCCATTGAAACAGAAATAGAAATGCTTGAAGATCAATATGCACAAACTATTATCAAATCCGGCAATTTAAAGGTTCTTGCAGTGGAAAACTATCTTAGGCGTTTTATTTCCATCATATCTTCATCTAAGGATGAAATGATACATGCATTTCAGTTTTTATATGCTCTTCTTCCTCATGCAGAAGGAAAGGAGCCAATGATGAACTTGTTGTCATATTATGAAAACAACACTTGGAGGATTATTCTGTTCCCGCGTGGAAAACAACGTCCATCTCATTTTTTTCAAACAGGTGAAAGACAAATTATAGTAGGTCCTGCAGCTGTAGAACTGGGAGGTATTTTGGTATTGCCACGGGCAGCAGATTTTAATCGGATAACACACCATACAGTTTCTGAAATTTACAGCGAGGTTACACTACAGGAAGAGGTATTTAAACAATGGATTGCTGAGGCCTTCAAGTATAAGGGAAGTATTTAATACATCCATGTAAATGAATCCAAAGAGCCGTTTGTTTAATCAAAATAAAATGTACCTTTACCGGATGTCGGTAAACCTGTGGCCGTACTAAATTACAAACCCGTGGAGAGAATAAATGAAAGCAGAAGATTTACTGGATGCGTTGCCCATTCATTATTATGTCATTGATATAGATACAAATGAGATTATTCAGTCCAACGATCCATTGGTTTCAGTTGGAAAAGGTCCATGTTTTCATCAGTTGTTTAACAGCAATAAACCATGTGTTGAAAAGGAAAATAAATGTTATTGCAGGCAGATAGCAGATTCAACGGGATCCGGAGTATTGGTAATTGAAGCAGGAGAAGGTTCAGGGAAAAGATTCTTTAAAGCCAATATCAAAAGCCTTGGAGGGTCAAAAATTATAGCCAGCTATACGGATATTACACATGAAAAAACAGTAGCCAAGGAATTAAAGATTCACCATAAGCGGATGCAAAGGGCAGAGAAGCTTGCATCGTTTGGATCATGGGAAATAAATGTCGTTACAGGTGAAGTACTACTATCTGCGGGGGCAGCTGAAATCTGCGGCTTAGAAAAAAGTATCATTTCGCTCCAGGAACTTCAGTCAATTATAGTTCCGGAATACCTTGATAATTTTTTAAAGGAATACAATGATTTGATATCTGGTCATCATTCATTCAATATGCAGTTTCACCTAAAGCGGCCTAAGGATGGACTTATAAGAAAAATACATTCTCTTGGTGAATTTCGTACCGAAAAGCAGATGGTTTTTGGTGTACTTCATGATCTTACCGAAACTGCATGGTACGAATCGGCTTTACAGGAAAGCCTTCATGATTTAAGGTTTGCACAAAAAATTGCAAGGATCGGAAACTGGAAGTACGATCCTGAATCAGGAACATTACAGGTTTCGGAACAGGTGCTTCAGATTCTGGACCATAAAGAAATACCCGCTACAGCTGATTTCAGATATTTTAAGGAGTACCTTGAGGGAAAACATTTTATTGTTTTCAGAGATGCTGCCATCCAGGCATTGAAAAGGGGTGTTGCATTTGAACTTCAATTCAGGATTAAGATGCCAGATCATTCAGCAAAATGGGTTGAGGTAATTTGCCAGCCTGATGAGAAGCCAAAAACAAAAGGTTATTTTTTACGGGGAACAATTCAGGATATTGATGTAACAAAAAGTGTGGAGAACAAGTTACAGGAAACAAACAACCTGTTCAGCACCCTGATTCAAAACCTGCCGGATGCTGTTTATATGAAAGACACAGACTACAGGAAAATTATAGCCAATGAAAGGGATGCCCACAATTGCGGAAAGGACACTGTTGCAGAGGTGCTGGGAAAAACTGATTATGAAATCTACCCAAAGGAAATAGCAGATACTTATTTTGACGATGACCGCCAGGTAATTGAACAGGGAGTTGCAATTATAAACAGGGAAGAACAGTTGCCCGGTACACCGGTAAGATGGACATTAACAAGTAAAATCCCTCTGAAAAATGAAGAAGGAATAATCACCGGGCTGGTAGGGATAGGACATGATATTACTCATCGCAAAAAAATGGAACACGACCTCCGGACGGCCAAGTTGAAGGCTGAAGAAAGCGACAGGCTTAAATCGTTGTTCCTTGCCAATATGAGCCATGAAATACGTACCCCGCTGAATGGCATCCTTGGATTCTCAAGTTTTATCTCTTCAGGCCATATTGACCCATCCCAGCTGGAGTATTATGGCAGGATTATAGAAAATTGCGGTCAAAGGCTTACCACAGTAATAGATGATATCATCGACATTTCATTGATACAGTCAAACCAGCTGAGGATCGATTATAACCATTTTAATCTTTATGACCTTCTTGAAGAATTGTATGTGTTGTTTAAGGTTCAGAAGAAAGATCAGCTGGGTAAAATCAAATTCAGTTTACTGAGTTGCAGCAGAGGATGTTGTAAAGAGATTTACTCTGATAAGAACAGATTGTTCCAGATCATGAAGAACCTGCTCGATAATGCTTTTAAATATACTGAGAGTGGATTTGTAGAATACGGCTGTCTCGATTCTGAAGAGGGCGATCTCATCTTATTTGTCAAAGACAGCGGTATTGGGATTGAAGAAAATAAAACAGCTGTCATTTTTGAAAACTTCAGGCAGGTAGAAGAAGGATTTTCCAGGCAATATGAAGGTACAGGACTTGGGCTTCCAATTGTTGCAGGAATCGTTGAAAAACTTGGCGGAAAGGTGTGGGTAAAATCGGTTCCACAAAAAGGTTCTGCCTTTTATGTATCCCTTCCTGTAAATCAAATGGAAAAAAATATAACCAGGCCCATTGTTCAACATGCTTCTTCTGCCAGGGAGTTAATGCCCCGGTCGGGCGTTATTGTATCATTTGAAGATGATCCGGTCAGCATTGAATATATCAAAACCGTATCGCAACTGGTGGGCTGTGAAAACATCAACTTCGTTCACCCGATGAGAGGAATTGAGTATCTGCGGAAAAATCATGCCGATTTAATATTGATGGATGTGCGGCTGCCCGAAATGAGCGGGTTTGAAGCTACACGGATCATCAAATCAGAATTTCCCCATTTGCCTGTAATCATCCAAACTGCTTTTGCCATGAAAGAGGACAGGGAAAAGGCATTCAGCGCCGGATGTGACGATTATTTGGCCAAGCCGGTGTTATTAAAAGATCTGAGGGGAAAAATCAAGCATTATATTGGTATAGAAACCTAACATTACTTATTGTTTGATTATTTTAACCTGAGGAGCATTTCCTGTTTTCCTGCGATTCTTATTCTTACGTGGTTTCTTTTTTTCTTCAAAGCGGTCGATGCGCTCGTTGTTGATCGACTTCCAGCCTTGTTCTTCAGGTTCATTTGCTTTTTGCTGATTGATTTCAGGCTTTATACCACGTTTGTTTTTCTGTATAATATCTTTCACCTCTTTGAGGGAAAGGGGAAAAGCACCGGAAGTAACATCCCCTGCAATTGAAAACCATATTTCCTTCTTCAGATAATCAGTTTTTAATGGTTTGGCCAATCCTTTTGAAGTTTCAAGATACATAAGCTGCTCAGGAAATTGTTGCCGTGCTTCCATATAAGCATCAAGTTCATAAAGCAGGCAACATTTTAATTTACCGCAGGCACCTGCCAGTCGTTGGGCAGAAGCAGACAGGCCTTGTTTTTCGGCAGCATCTGATGAAATGCTGGAAAAGTCGGTACGCCAGCTCGAACAGCACAATTCCCTGCCGCACGATCCTATGCCGCCAATAAGTCCTGCCTCCTGCCGTGCGCCAATCTGTTTCATTTCAACCTTGATTCCAAATTCCCGTGCATAGAGCTTGATCAACTCACGGAAATCTACACGGCCATCTGCAAGGTAATAGAAGATGGCTTTTTTGCCATCGCCACGGTATTCTACATCCCCGATTTTCATGTCAAGTCCCAGCTCAGAAGCTATTTTACGGGAACGGATCAGAACTGGTTTTTCATTACTACGGGCTTCCTGTAAAACAATAAGATCGTTATCTGAAGCTTTTCTGAATACCGGATTTAACTGGTACCGGGAGGGATTTTTTACTTTTCTGCCATATTGTTTTTCAGCAAGATATCCGGTTAAGGTAACCTCACCCACATCATGTCCGGGTGATGTTGACACTACAACAATATTCCCCCGCTTCAGCGGCAGGCCTTCTGTGTTTCTGAAAAATTCCTTCCGTGTGGTTTTGAATTTAACTTCTATTATATCAGACTGGTCTGATGTTTCCGGTAAATCATTCAGCCAGTTATATATATCTGTTTTTTCTTCTGTATGTGAATTATTGAACGAACATCCTGCACAACTCATAATCTTTCCCCTTTATAATTCTTGGGCAAAGATCAAAAAAAAGATTGAAATGTCGTGTATTATCTTGTTTAAATTATAAATGAATTCAACATCTTTGTTTGAACGTAAAGAACTTTGGTGACCTTAAGGACTTTAAAAAAAAATTGCTCACCAGAATATTATTCATTCTTATTTTTCCTTTGCATAAATTGTTTGTAAATAGAAGGCGACACGGATTTTGTTTGGAAACACAATCTACTATCTTTGTTTTTGATGACAGAGGTTAAGAAATATGCAGAAACACCCCTGATGAAGCAATACAATAAAATCAAGGGGAAACATCCTGATGCTATACTGCTGTTCAGGGTGGGCGATTTTTATGAGACATTCGGTGAAGATGCCATTAAGGCAGCGGAAATACTTGGTATAACGCTTACGCGTCGTGCCAATGGGTCAGCAAGCTATGTTGAACTGGCAGGTTTCCCTTATCATGCTCTGGATACTTATCTGCCCAAACTGGTGAGGGCAGGACAGCGGGTGGCAATCTGTGAGCAGCTCGAAGATCCTAAAATGACAAAAAATATTGTCAAACGAGGCATCACAGAACTGGTAACTCCGGGTGTGTCTATTATGGACAATCTTCTTGACAACCGGGAAAACAACTTTCTGGCCTCTGTTCATTTCGACCGTAAAATGGCCGGAGTCACCTTCATGGATATTTCAACCGGTGAGTTTCTGACAGCAGAAGGGAGTTTCGAATACGTTGACAAGCTGCTTAGTTCTTTCCAGCCAAAGGAGGTTTTATATCAGAGGGGCAGGGGCCATGAGTTCAGTGAAATTTTTGGGAACAAATATTATACCTACCATCTCGACGACTGGGTTTACAGCAGCGATACAGCATTCGACAGGCTTACCCGCCATTTTGAAACGACCTCCCTGAAGGGATTCGGCATCCAGAATATGCCACTAGCCATCATTTCTGCAGGAGCAGTACTTCATTATCTCGACCTGACACAGCATCACCAGGTTAAACATATTACAGGATTAAGCAGGATTGCCGAAGATCATTATGTATGGCTCGACCGCTTTACTATCAGAAACCTTGAATTATTTGCACCCTTACATGAGAGCGGCAAATCTCTGCTCCAGGTTATAGATAAAACCATTACCCCAATGGGGTCGAGGTTGCTTAAGCGTTGGATGGCTCTGCCACTAAAAGATATTGGCCCTATAAATGAACGGCTGGCAGCAGTGGAGCATTTCATGAAATATCCTGAGTTGAAGGAGAACCTGGAGGATTACCTGAGGCAGATTGGTGATCTGGAACGTCTGGTATCGAAAGTTGCAGTGGGAAGAATCAGTCCGCGCGAAATGGTTCAGGTGAAGCTTGCACTCATTGCTATTGCACCTGTAAAGGCTGCTTGTGCGTTGGCTGAGAATTCAACATTGAACCGGTTTTCGGGGCAACTAAATCCATGCGATCTGATAAGAGAAAAGATTCACCGGGAAGTCGTTCCTGACCCGCCAGCACTATTAAATAAAGGAAGAGTCATCGCACCAGGTGTATCAGCCGAACTGGATGAACTAAGGGAAATAGCCTATTCCGGGAAAGATTATCTTGCACGCCTTCAAAAGAAGGAAAGTGATTTGCATGGCATTCCTTCATTGAAAGTCGGATTTAATAATGTATTCGGATATTATCTTGAGGTGCGGAACACACATAAAAACAAGGTGCCATCCGACTGGATACGTAAGCAAACTCTTGTAAATGCTGAGCGCTATATAACCGAAGAATTGAAGGAATATGAGTCGAAGATTCTGGGTGCGGAAGAAAAAATTCAGGCACTTGAAGCCCGTCTTTTTAATGACCTGATCATTGCTTTGTCAGAATACATTTCAGCCATCCAGCTCAATTCACACATACTTGCACAAATCGATTGCCTGCTGTCATTTACATCCTGTTCTGAAGGTTATGGATATTTCAGACCTGAAATTAATGAGGACAAGGTGATTGACATCAGAAACGGCCGGCATCCGGTTATAGAAAATCAATTACCTATAGGTGAATCATATATTGCCAATGATGTATTGCTCGACCAGGATGAACAGCAGATTATTATAATAACAGGTCCCAATATGGCCGGTAAGTCAGCCCTGCTCAGGCAAACCGCACTTATTGTGTTACTGGCGCAGATAGGATGCTTTGTTCCTGCTGAATCTGCAAAGATAGGACTTGTTGATAAAATATTTACACGCGTAGGCGCATCCGATAACATTTCACTGGGTGAATCTACTTTTATGGTTGAGATGAATGAGGCAGCAAGCATCCTGAACAATATTTCCGACCGGAGCCTTGTGCTGTTTGATGAACTGGGCAGGGGAACTTCCACGTACGATGGTATTTCCATTGCATGGTCAGTTGTGGAGTACCTGCACGAGCACCCGCGCGCAAAGGCAAAGACACTTTTTGCGACACACTATCACGAACTGAATGAAATGGAAAGCTCGTTTCCACGGGTGAAGAATTTCAATGTCAGCATCAAGGAGTCAGGGAATAAGGTCATTTTTATGCGTAAACTTATAAGGGGAGGCAGCAACCATAGTTTCGGGATCCATGTGGCGGCAATGGCCGGTATGCCAAAATCAGTCACACAACGTGCAGAGCAGATTCTTAAAAAACTAGAAGGAGCTAAAGATGCTGAGGCACTTGCCAAGCCTCTTGATGAAATAGGCGGTAAACGCGAAGGCATACAACTTAGCTTTTTTCAGCTCGACGACCCTGTACTTAAGCAGATCAGGGATGAAATCGCTCATCTTGATATCAATAATTTAACTCCCATTGAAGCACTTAACAAGCTGAACGATATTAAGAAGATTACCGGAATCAGGTAGTTTTACAACAGCGAGGGCAATTTTTTTTTAATATTTTGTGATAACAAAAAATAAGCAATATATTTGCATCGCTTTCAGATAAGGTTCTTTAACAGTATATAAAATGCGGGATAAGCTCCTTTGGTAGTCGGTCGGTTAACGGATGCCAATGTGGGGTTCGCAAATGGAATATAAAATAAATGCGAGAATAGCTCAGTTGGTAGTCCGTCGGCTGACGGATGCCAAGGTGGGGTTCGCAAATGGAATATAAAATAAATGCGAGAATAGCTCAGTTGGTAGAGCACGACCTTGCCAAGGTCGGGGTCGCGGGTTCGAGTCCCGTTTCTCGCTCAAAGCACAAAAATATATAAGTTCTTTTTTTGATAAAATATTAAGGGATGCCCGGATGGTGGAATGGTAGACACGTTGGACTTAAAATCCAATGGCCCTTATCGGCCGTGGGGGTTCAAGTCCCCCTCCGGGTACACATTAAAATGCGGTAAAAGCTCAGTAGATAGTCCGTCCGCTGACGGATGCCAGGGTCAGGTTCGCTAATGGAATAAAAAATAAAATGCGAGAATAGCTCAGTTGGTAGAGCACGACCTTGCCAAGGTCGGGGTCGCGGGTTCGAGTCCCGTTTCTCGCTCGAAATATCAATAGCTCTGCTATGATGAAAAAATAAAAGGTTGCCACATGGCAACCTTTCTTTTTTTGGAAAACATTCTACTTTAGGTTGAAAAAGGTCCGGTTAAATAGCCGGCTGCAAATAAATACGCTCTTTTTCCTTGATGTAAAAAGAATTTGACTTTAAGTCCCCTGTATTTTTATATTTTGCTAGTAATTGTTCAGCTTTTATGCTGCTTGATTGGTACCGTGCAGTGCGGAATAATCCTTTTGACATACCTTGTAGCTCATGGTTCATATCTTCAAGTGATCCAACTATGGTAGACCTGAATAATCTGGCACATTTGGAGCAGTCAGTATTTTTAAGCTCAAAAGTTTTATTATAAGCTTTATCTAATGCTTCTAATGACCTTATATAATCTCTGTCGCGGTATAAAACATCTGATTCCTTCATTAACCTGTTTATTTCCGGCAGATAATTCAGGCATACCTGGTGATCTTTTTTGCAACCAACAAGTTGTATTTTATCCTGACTGTCATCAAAATATTCAGTGTCTGTTACGGAAAGGGAAAATAATTTGTTCCAGTTAACTTTCATTGCTGTCATTATCGGGGCAGCCGTTTGACATTTATGAAAATTTGATGTGTTAACGGACTGCCTGTTTTAACTTCCACGTTATTGTAATGTAAAAGTAAAATATTCAATGAAGCGTTATGCAGGAATAAAAACTGAAAGATCAGTATCCTTTTTGCTGATTTATGGGTCAGGTTTTTAGCCCTCCCCGTTATAACGGGTCTATCTATATAACTTTGAAAATAATAAGAGAATAAACAAAAAATCTTACATACCTGAACAAGGCCCAGGCCATAAAATATTTTAATTTGAAGTTGATGAGGCCTGAGGCAATGCTGACTAATGTATAAGGAAGTGGAAGCATGGCGCCTACAAAGACAAGAAATCCCCCCCACTTGCGTAAATTACTGATGTGTTTGGCAATTTTTATTTCAACATATTTTTTCACAGACTTCAACCTGATAAGCCTTTTTCCCAGATAATATGCACCTAGTCCCACCGCGTAGGATAAAGTTCCAAACAGAAAGACGTGAAACCATGGGTTCAGTGTTTTAGAACTCCATGCAATGAATAATTCAGGTGGTAAAATACCCATCAGAATTTCAGAAGTAAAAAATAAAGAGAAAATGACTTCTGGCGAATATTTAGTTGCAATTGCTTGAAGAATTGCATCTGTATCCAGGATGAATAAATCAACAACAAAAAATAATATTATGAAGATACCAAGAACTACCCCGGTTTTTATCATCATACCTCTAATAAATTGATAAAACCGGGTTATCCGGTAGTACCGGTTTAAAATCATCATCCTGTTTATGCTTCTTACTATCACTTTACTTTTATTTTAAGTTCGCCAAATGTATACTTTAAATGTTCAGCAGGAGGGTTAAAAAACATTACGGCCTGTTAATATAGATTAACAGTCGTTTATCCTCCTGATTCACATTCACAATTAATGTTTTATATATTTTATATTGGTAAAATCTCTGGTTCCCGATATGAAATAACCATTCCAAAAACAATCTATGGTAATCCATTATATTATAAAATCAAATGGACCAATTGATTAAGGCATTTAAAGGTGCTGTTGAAGTTGTAGCTGCAGCCTGTGGTAAGATACGAGATGTTGTAGATGATTTCCACACAAAAAAGTCTTTTATTATCATCTGAATTAAAAATGTTTCTAATCATCATACATTTCAGATGAAGATTAAAATTAGACAGCAGGAATTTTGAGAAACAGCAGATTAATTCTTAACTTGAAAAATATAAACTGATAAAAAAATTATAAGAAAAGGAGGAATTATGACAGTAAAAAAAGTTTGGATAGAGGAAGGTTGCATAGCTGATGGAATATGCAACGAACTTTGCCCCAATGTTTTTGGTCTTGATGAATACGGGGAGGCGTTTGTTAAGGAAGATGCTGATTTTGAAGCCAACGCTGATTGTATCAAGGAAGCAGCAAATGAATGCCCGGTTCTTATCATCAAGTATGACAAGGATTAGGTTGCATTGATAAGTTTAACTTAACCCTCATAAGGGGTTTTAAAAAAAAAGAGTTCTGAAGCTTTGCTCAAACTCTTTTTTTTTATTTGAAATTCTTAAATAAATTTCACTAGCTAGAATTTATAATTTTGGAAGCTTGCCTGTTAGTTTAAAAATAGGATTATTATGCAGCTGTCAGACCTCCAGGTATTGTTGGAAAAACGGTTTAAAATCGGGCATATAGCTATAGGTAGTCATGTCAGCTATCAGGTTTTGCAAGTGGTGGACTGATTCGATCCTTACCGCCAGGTTCTTATGAATTTTCCATACAAAAAATTCTTTAAAATCTTCCAGTGCCATTTCCAGAACCTTGTGAACATACTGGAATTCATTCATCTTCTTAAATCCTAAAAACTCCAGGTGTTCTGGAATGAGCTGGATTCCCTTACAATGTTTTGAATGAATTTTAAGTGTGGTATCAAAATGATCTCCAGCGAATTCAAATTCGTTTTGTGCAGTAATGCCTTTTATGACTTTGGGAACAGAAGGCAGGAGCACCTTCAGATCAATTTGCGGCACCAGTACAAAATTTCCTATACGCACTTCAAAAGGTTCCATATCTGTAATCGTTAAAAGGTTTTTCCTTCTGTTTAACCCGGATATATAGAACATTTATGTGAACGATTGGTTTAGGTTTTGTCAGGTTTAATATCATGTTGCAAAACGACCCTAATCCATTGAGACATTGGTATAGTATCTCCCCGTCAATATGACCTGATTTAACATCCTTCCTACTTAGACAACTGTAGTATCCTGTAAGCTCCCCTTGCCACAATGATAAAAACAACTGCTCCTATAATCATATCGGGGTACCCTGAGTTAAGCCAGTTCACCAGCAATCCTGCAATGATCACTCCCGAATTGATGATAATGTCATTTGAGGTAAAAATCATGGATGCCTGCATATGAGCTTCCCGGCTCCGTGCTTGTTGCAGCAGGTACAGGCATAAAATGTTTGCCATTAGCGCCAGTACCGATACCACGATCATGGTCATGAAATCAGGCATTCTTTCATTTCCTGCAAAACGGCGCACTACTTCAGAAAAACCTAAAATGGCAAGTACGATCTGGAAGTAACCAGCTGCCCGTGCAATGTTCTTTTTCCGTACAACAGTTCCGCCAACTGCATACAATGCCAACCCGTAAACAAAACTGTCGGCAAGCATATCCAAACTGTCTGCCACCAGTCCCATGGAATTTGAAATGAGGCCGGTTGTCATTTCAATTGAAAAAAAAGAAAAATTAATGGCAAGTACGATCCAAAGCAGTTTTCTTTCCCTGCTTTGAACTTCAACCCCAGGGGCTGAAGTGACTTGTTCGGAGGAAATAAGCGTGGTTCCCAGATTCAACTGGTCAAGCGATGCCTTGATACTGTTTACTGGTTCATGGTGATAAACGTTTAGCAACCGTTTGGGGATATCAAATTCAAGATTTTTTATACGGAATTGCTGAAGCTTCATCCTGATCATCTGCTCCTCGCTGGGGCAATCCATTTTTTGTATCCTGAACTGTGTCTTTTGCATGTTATAAGATAACTATTTCAACCTAATTTAATTTGGAATCCAAGGAATTAAATCTGAAAGGTAAAATTATGATATTGTTGCATTTTACTTCCAGGCTTAATAATAAAAAATCCTATAAAGTCAAAGACTGCCCCCTCAGGGCTATACGGAATGAATATCCCAGCAGGTATGGCAGGTAAAGTTGCAATATCTTTATTTCATTATGAATTGTACTGACCAGCAGTGGAATCATCAGCAGCAGAGATCCAATAGTTCAGATGGGTTTTCTCCTGTCTGAAAATGTTATGGCTGCTGAAAATGCTTTTTTTGGTTTACGTTTCATGAGCATGAATTCCTGCTGTTCCTGATACAACAAATCCCCAATGGGTTTCACCAGTGAAACATTGTTGAGATCATATGGCGGAGGTGCTATTGGATATGCATTCATAAGCTTTGCAGGATAGATAACTAAAGCCTGAAGGACCTGTGAAAGGGAAGTATCCTCTTTTAACCACCTGGTTTCATCTTTCGGATGCAGAATCACAGGCATTCTTTTCTGTTCCAGGTATGCAAGCAGTGGGTTGGCAGGTACAGTAATAATCGCAAACGAATGATCTCCTTCTGTACCATTAAAATAGATCCCGGCAAATGCAAATGGCCTTTTTTTTTGTTGCAGAAAGACCAGAAAATAACTTCCGGATGAATTTCTTACAATGAATGCGTCGGCAGGAACAAGGCACCTGTGGAATCTTATCTGTTTTTTATGTTCCGGCATTAGAAATATTGCCTTGGAACCTGTATAGCCAGGATCATCGATTTTGTTTTTATTCCCTTCTGCACGGATGAAATGTTCAGAAACATCCCCTTTGCGCAAGCCAAAGATGATCTTTTGAAACCGATGGTTCTGCCCCTGAACAATTACAGGTGTTTCATCCCCACACCTAATATTAAAAGACGGAGAATACATGATATCCGGCATTTTTATCTTGTTGAACCTGCTTTCTATTTTTGGCAGAGAACTGGCTAAAATGAATTGTTCAAACATCTTTGACTGTATTTAAATCAAATCTCAGACATCAATATAACCAAAAGGAAATAACAGAAAAGGCGTAATTATCAAAAGCAGAAAATTTTAAATTTCAGATCCAGTTAAATACTTTTTGGGTAGGCTGCGCGTGAAATTTTACAAGCCTATTAGCAGCATCCACGACATATTCTACACCGACAATCACACTGCCACAAAACAAAGCTATCCTGATCCGTGTTTTATATTTAACAAAAAATCTTTATTTTGGACTAACAATGTATTACCGATTAAATATGCCAGTTGTGGAAAGCTCCAATCATTCATCTCTCATATTACAGGAACCATTATTTAAATTAATTTTTGAAAATGCTGCGGTAGGGATAGCCCAAATAGACAAACACGGGCACTTCACAATGGTGAATAGTAAATTCTCCGAAGTTACAGGATATACTAAAGAAGAACTATTGAATAAATCATTTCAGGAATTAACCCATCCTGACGACCTGGAAGCTGATCTTTTAAAGGCAGAGGCTCTTTTTCTCGGTGAAATCAGCTCCTACAGCATGGAAAAGCGTTATATCAGAAAAGACGGGTCAATAGTATGGGTGAAACTAAACGGATCTGCAGTTTTCGATAAGCAAGGAGATTTTAATATGTTTGTTGGTGTTATCGAAGATATAACTGAAAGGAAAAACGCAGAAGAAGCACTTCATGCCAGCGAACAGTATTATAAAATTGCGTCTTCAGCAGCTAAAATCGGTGCCTATTTCAGAAACCTGAAAACAGGAGAAAATTACTGGTCACCGGAATTGTTGAAAATTTACGGATTAAAACCAGAAGATACTTTTCCGCTAAAGGATGGAATTCCGGAATATGTTCATCCTGAAGACAGAAATATGGTCATTAAACTTGCACAGCAACATTTTGACCCCTACCAAAAATCTGAGTTTAACAATGATCACCGGATTATTCTTCCTGACGGCTCCATTCGCTGGATTAATGTCAGAGGGATAACTGAATTTGATTTTCATGAAAACCCAACTAGAACTTACGGTATAGTAATGGATATAACCGAAAGGAAAGAGGTGGAAAAGGCATTGGCCGAAAGTGAGGAAAAATTTCGGGTACTGGCAAACAATATGTCTCAGCTTGCCTGGATAATGGATGATAAAGGCTGGGTTTTCTGGTTTAACCAGCGCTGGTATGAATATACCGGAACTACATTTGAAGAAATGGAGGGGTGGGGTTGGCAAAAAGTTCATCACCCTAAATATGTTAATAAGGTATTGGAAAGTAAAAAAAATTCCATCGAAAAAGGCGAAGTATGGGAAGATCTGTTTCCACTCAGGAACCGAGAGGGAGAGTACCGCTGGTTTCTGACACGTGCTATCCCTCTGAAAGATGAAAATGGAAGAATCATTCATTGGTTAGGCACAAATACTGATATAACCCATCAGCGAAATATTGAAAAGCGGTTGAAAAATGACAACAAGCTTTTCGAAGACTTACTTTATATTGCCGCTCACGATCTTAAAAGCCCGGTGGCTAATATGTATGGTGCGCTTGAACTCATGGATAGTTTAGCCACGGAAGATAAAGTAATGTTATTATCACGATTTAGGGATCTGGCTGATCAGCTGAACATCACCATTCTTGGGGTTACTAATATTCTGAGTATGCGAAGTAATGACAGATCTGCAGCAACAGTAATAAATATTGATGGCTTATTGGATAAAATCCTTTTAGAATATAATGATCAGTTGGGACAGGTTGTAATCCAGCGGAACCTGGAAAAACCTGAAATCTCCTATATCGAATTATTTCTTTATAGTATCATTAATAATCTTATTAGCAATGCTATTAAATACAGGCGTGAAGATGTACCCTTGTCTGTTCAGATCACTACACAATATAAAGATGATTTTACATTATTGGCAATAAGTGATAATGGCATTGGCATCGATCTGGAATCCTATGGTAAAAAGTTGTTCTCTCCGTTTCATAGAGTCAATCCTAAAATAAATAAAGGAACTGGTATAGGATTGTATATGATCAAAGAAATTCTTGAACTAAACGGGGGGCATATAACAGTAGAAAGTACACCCGGAGAAGGGACAACTTTTTACTGTTACCTAAAGGAATACCAGAACGAAGAGCACAGCGCACAGCGCCTAGGCCACAGAACACAGGGGTAATTGCACAGTGCACAGGGCAAGGAGCAAGGTGACGATCCCTGTTTTATTCTTTCACAACTTGTTACTCGCACAATGAACTTTATAACAATTCAGTTGTCCTAATTACTCACATAGTAGTAACCCTAAAACGACAACAGTTATGGAACAAGTTAAAGAAAAAGTAAACAAGATTAATCCCAATCAGGAAGAAGGGAAGGTTGCAAGAAAAATTGAAGAGCAAACTGCAAAGATCCCATCGGATGTATTTTTATGGGCATCTATCGCATCCATGGTTGTTTCCCTGAGTTTAAAAATAGCAGGAAGAGGTAAAACGGCACTTTTTATAGGGCAGTGGGCTCCTTCATTCCTTTTATTTGGAATTTACAACAAGCTTGTAAAACAACTGGGTCACGATCAGACGCATTGATTTTCCATTACTTTTACAGATTGGATGATGGTATTATAAAGAAAGCACAGAGTGATGTTGTTGTTGAATTGAAAAGTTCTTTAAGCTTATCATTCTGTGCTACTTTCCACCAATAATACAGGTAAATCGATTTTCTTACACCCAGAACCTTCCGCGCCTGCAGCTGACCTTACCTTCTTCGGGTTGTACCTCTCAAGCCTAATACCCCCAGCAGTCCGCGTGTAACTTCCCGGGCAATTGTACGGGTTACCGAACTTTTTAATACTTTTTCTAATGTTGATGGCTGTTTGGAAGTCCTTCGGGTTGTTGTCCTGCCGGAAGGTGATTCTGCTGATTGAGACCTGGATGTATCCTGTCCGGCTTTTTCTTCCAGCCTTTCTTTCAAAATTTCATATGCGCTTTCCCTGTCGTATTCTGTATTGTACTTTCTAATCAGCTTCGACTTTTCTTCAATTTGTTTGATTTCATAATCACTAAGAATATCCATACGTGAATAAGGAGGACGGATAAGCGTATGAGCCAGTTCGGTTGGCCTTCCCTTTTCATTTAAAGTAGAAATAAAAGCTTCACCGGTCCCAAGTTGGGTAATTAAATCATCTACATCATAAAACGATGAGAACGGATAATTTTCAGCTGCCAGTTTAATTGCTTTACGGTCTTTGGCAGTAAATGCCCTCAATGCATGCTGTATTTTTGTTCCCAGTTGTCCTAAAATGGAAGCTGGTATATCGTTGGGTGACTGGGTTATAAAAAAGATACCTACACCTTTCGATCTGATAAGTTTAATTGTCATTTCCAGTTGATCCAGAAGATTTTTGGAAGCATTCTTGAAAATCAGGTGTGCCTCATCAATAAAAATTACCAGCTTTGGCTTTTCAGGATCGCCCACTTCGGGTAGTGTTTCAAATATTTCAGCAAGCAGGCAAAGCATAAAAGTGCTGAACAGGTTGGGTTTGCTTTGCATATCTGTTAACCGGATAACATGAGCAATACCTTCACCGGAGGAGGAGAGTTGCATAAGGTCCAGGACATCAAAAGAGGGTTCACCAAAAATTTCATTGGCACCTTGTTGTTCAAGCTGGATAATATTTCTCATAATTAAGCCCACTGACGTGGTGTGTGCAAATCCATATTCCGAATTAAACTCGTGCTTACCTTCGTTTTTAATATAGTTTAATACACTTTTCAAATCTTTTAAGTCAAGTAGTGGCAGCCGACGGTCGTCGCAATATTTAAAGATCATTGATAAAATACTGCCCTGGCTTTCATTCAGGTCCAGGATCTTTGCAAGAAGAATTGGGCCATATTCAGAAACAGTTGCCCTTAATTTGGCGCCCGGAGCTTCCGAAATGCTTAAAAACTCAATTGGAAATGCCTTTCCTGACCAGTTTATACCAATTGTTTTTGCCCTCGATTCAATAACCTGATTGGCAGATCCGGGTGCACCCAGGCCGCTCAGGTCGCCTTTGATATCCATTACAAGAACCGGAACGGAGGCATTGGATAAGTTTTCAACCACAACCTGTAAAGTTTTGGTTTTCCCTGTACCGGTAGCTCCTGATATAAGCCCATGACGGTTCATAATTTTCAATGGCAATCTGATTTGTATCCCTGTATTTTGATCATTTTCAAATATTGCTGATCCCATTAAGATAGACTCCCCTTTAAATTGATAGGAGAGTGAGAGTGTTTCTATAAACTTGTCTTTCTTCATTTTTTGAATATATGCACTGAAAGATACAATTTTTTCAAAATAAAGCCTTAACTTATTCTTTCATTTAAAATACACATTATGATTAACAATATTTTGCAAACTTTAAAAGGCGAACTTGCAGGCAAACTTGCCGGTCAAAGCGAACTAAGCAGTGATAAGGCAGAAGAAGCTTCTTCAACTGTTACCAATACAGTAAAGGATGAAATTACATCTAAAGCCGAAAAAGGTCAGTTTGATGATATTATGTCCCTTCTGGGAAAAGGAGGTGCGGCATCGGGTTTTGCTGGCAACCTTGAAAGTAAAGTAGCACAGAATCTTGCAGCCAGGGTGGGTATTCCACAAAATGTTGCAAGTAAAATTGCCTCGTTTGCAGTACCTTTTGTTGTAAATAAGCTGGGAGATTTTACTTCCTCAAAAGGAAAGGATAACAAGGAAGGTATCCAGGAAATGCTGGGAGGCCTGGGGTTAGGATCATTAAAAGATAAGCT
Source organism: Bacteroidota bacterium (assembly GCA_023412195.1). GTDB lineage: Bacteria > Bacteroidota > Bacteroidia > Bacteroidales > Prolixibacteraceae > Mariniphaga. Next base: position 8,789 of record JAEYNZ010000085.1, on the reverse strand, counting down.
GCCTGGTGGTTTAGGGAAGAAGTTTGGCTTCTAGCATTCCCGCTGCATTTTTCTTTTAATTAGTGAAATCCGAATGGCTTAATCATTCTTCAGAAGGTAATCATATCAGTATCCAGACTAGCAGAACTTGTACCCGGCCCATAAATCCCCCAACGGGGACGGGGATCATATTATTCAATGAATGCTGCCGCAGAGCGTCTTGCATTCCCATTATCGGGATTGGCAGGGGTTATAATGTTTATAAATACATGTCCCTTGGTTTTAGTTCCGGTTACAGGTTATCCCATTAGATAAAACTAAACAGCTGCACAACAATGTGATTGCTGATTTAAATTATAATTCAAACCGATATTATATCATTTATTTTTTGTAAATTGATAATTAAAAACTTGTAAACTTTAAAAACTAACCTTATGAGAAAAATCGCGCCTTTATCCACATTGGTAATCCTGTTTATTTTAACCGTTGGCTGTGCAGATGTTATGAATGAAGATTATATTGATTCCATTAACAAGAGTCAGTTTAAGGTCGAAAAAGCACAAGATAAACTTATGGGTGCAACCAGCAATCAATCAAATGCACACGAAAAGATCCGGAGCATCAGTTTCAGCAGTAAATTTACCGTGTGGTCTGTTCCTCCGCCACCCGGAAACCAGATACACGTCAACATAGCCGGTTCAGGCACTGGTACTCGCATCGGAAAGGCAATGCTGGCAATGCAGGAGACAATTACAATTCCTGAGACTGACCTTTGGACAGCCGATGCCAGTGTTGTTATCACTGCCGCCAATGGTGATGAGCTGAACTTAAGTTATACCGGTACAGTAAATACATCGGGTACACCAGTGATGGCTTTTACATGCACCTGCGAGGTTAATGGAGGAACCGGTGCGTTTAAAAACGCTAAAGGAACATTGATTTATAAGGGCAGTCGCAGTTGGGATACAGGATCGGGTACCGCTGAATTTACAGGTCAACTCATTTACTGATTTCATTTCATATCCACTCTTTTTCATTTGGATACTTCAGTGTGCCAGATTTTGGCTACTGAGGTAGTGAACTGTTTTGCATCAGGACAGCCTGCCGAATTTAAACTCATCTTATTGAACGAGGCTTTACCGTGCTGTTGCTTCCCCGTCCTGCAGGTGTATCTCAGTTTGCAACAGATGTCTATCTCTGTACCCCGACAGCTTTCTGCACCAGCGTGGAATTATATTATTTTTTTTACGGTAGCACAAAAGATATCAACTAATTTCGATTCGGGATTGTACCTGGCCATGAGTTTTCCTCCCAAAGCAACCCCCTCATTCCATGCGGGGCCTTCGTAAACCTGCAATTCTCTTGGCTCTTCAGCATTGGTTATGTCAAAGAGCCTGGTGCCATCTGCTGTGCGAACATATAGGGATTCCCTTATTCCGCCTACACGGGGACTTCCAACAGCTTCTGCATTTCCAAAACGATCCTGTAACCGCTCTAATGCCCCCCGGGTATTCAGCGTTGGCTTATCACCTATCCGCTTTCCGTTGCCAATAATCAGATGATCCCTGTTGTGATCCTCCGTCAGGGAGATAGAGTGCAGCAGGGCCGGGACGGGCGGTACAGTTAAATCCCACATCATTTTCTGCTCCTCATCCACGATGACCAAATATGGGTTTAGAGAATTACCTTCAAACCTCATTGCACGTATTGGTCCCTGCACTGGTAAAGCAGTCTGGTGTTCAAAAACTACCTGTTGTACCGACATCTCGGGTTTTTGTTCTGTTTCCTCGCTTCCTTCTCTCCGGAGTTCAACCGACAGCTCCGACGGTGCATTATTGTCAGGGAAAATGAGGGTCATATGTGCAATTCCTGAACGGGATGGTCTGGCAGTCATTACAGTTATACCCTCCATAACCGATATCCGCAGGGTGTCTTCCAATTGCAGGCCCCGCACTACAATCTGCCAGAATTGTATGAACCTGCGGTCATAAGGAGGTGGATCGGGTAGCCAGCGCACCTTTTCTACCGGCGTAAACATTCTTTCCCAATAGTAGCAGGAGGCGATGGCACGCAGCCTGGCAGTTTCCAACTGCTCGTTTTCCTCATTGGTGCGTGCAACAGGTGGCATCAGTGTGATGGTGCGCACACCCCGGTTCGTAATAACCCTTACCCGGCAGGGATAGGGGTTGGCTGTATAAGAGGGCTTGAAGCGGGGGGTGATTTTTACAGTATTGCCACTGACTGTAAGCATAAATTCGTTTTCAGGGTCGGAGAGCACATATGCTTTGCACATTCCTGCCGGAGGGGTGCATGACACGGTGATTTCAGCCTGGTTTGCAATGGAAAAGTTGCCTTGACCATTGCCACTGCACCGGCCTGCGATCTGCCATTTAAATGGATTAACATATATGAAATCCAGACTGCCCATGAAGAAGTCGCGAAGATTGCTGATTGTACCGGATAAGACGAGTCCTTCCGATACTCCTGTAACTGTTTCCAGTTCAAGCCGCGAGTTGTATGGCGGGCTTAATGACAGAACGAGGTTCAACACGTCATTACATTCATAATTTTCATCGTCCTGCTTTTTGCAGTTGCTGCCCATCTGTTGTGAGATATCTTTAGTCAGGCCTTTTGTTTCAATGGCCGCTATAATGCCAATGAATATGCCCAATGGGCCCACAGCCAGACCTCCTAAATAAGCGCCGAGGCCTTTTCCTGTGTCTTCGTCTTTAAGGAGCACCGGTCCTACAAAGGGCCACAGCAAAGCACTGGTAAGTGCACAGGCAATTTCTTCGCCTATATCTGAAGGCTCTCCATTCAGATGGAAATGCCGGCGCAGCGTGTTGGGTGTGGGAACTGATAACCCGGCATCTATATCCACGTTGACATCCATGTTGATGTTGTCGACGAAGAACGGACAGGCATCCATCAATTCCATGCCCGCGTTGATATGGAGAGCAGGTCCACCCGGATTCCAGCTTACAACGGGACCGGATCGAAGCTTTACCTTCGGAGCAGCTTCCAGTGCACCTTTAACCTTTGACCTGGCATCGTGTATAAGCACATTTGCATCAATGAGCATCGCCCACTCCTTGTCTGAAAGTAAATTTACCGGCCCCGCTTCAAAGAATCCCCGGTTCAGGGAAACAGGTGAGGCATAAATGTCGAAATCTACCCGGAGTGAAACAAATGAGCCAGACGGATCGCAGGCAATGCCTGCATTGATTGCTGCCACCTGGCGCTCAAGCAATGAAGTGAGGGGGCCAAGGTCAACTGTAGTCGGAGGGAGTTTTATGCCGCCAATGAACTGCTGGATCTCAGCACGCTGAGTCACAGAGAGCCCCAGTCCCAGAAGTCCGAAATCAACATGCGCCAATGAATATGAAAGGGTAAGGGGGCCACCTCCCTGGGTTTGATTTGCAGCTTGAAGTGAAACGTTGAAAACAGGATAAATGGTCAGGGTTTTAAATGCTGTTGTTGTATCCTGGCCATTGGCTTCAAGATCTGTTAATTTGACCAGATGGATCATCACTTCCTGTTTCACCTGGAGGAAGGGTACGGTCACCTGATAGTGATTGGCAGGAGACAAAATCCAAACCACCTGCGTCGCAATGTCTCTGGGTGTGGGAATACCGTTCACCATTTCAATTGTCTGCTCCCGCTGAATCCATGTGCTTTCACCGATAGCAACCTGGTCCACCACCAAGAGATTGCCATCCGGATCGGTCAGTTGCCGGTCAACACACAGCGGGACAGATTTTAGGCGGTTACGTACAATGCGGGTAAAAACACTGGAAGAAAGCTGAAGTTCGAAATACATTTGATGAGCCTCCTATCTTTAGTAAATTATTGTACGACTAAATAAACCACTCAAGGTGCAAGTTTTACTTTAGATAGGTGTGTACCGGGAATAAGCAACAATTTATGAATTATTATCAGGAAAATCAATAGGAATGTAGCAATATTATTTGCAAAGATATAGGTTCTCAGGTTGGTAAACCTCAGGTCGTTTGAAAGAAATTTTTCGGCATTCTCTGTCAGAATCAGTTTATTGATTCTGTTTTAAATCTTTATAACTTAAATACAACATCACCGACACCAGCATCAGCATAAGGGCCGAACAAATTACCATGATTATCATAAGTCACATTTTGGTTTAACTTCAGCATTGAGTTCCTTCGAAAATAAAGATTTATTTCCATAATTGGTTGTTATTGTTGTGTTAAGAATGAATTGTTCATATGTATCTGCTAAACAACTATAAGTCCTTACTTAAGTAGGAATTCCTTATTCTTTTATAAGTGTATTTTTCACCTGTAAGTTGAAAGACCTGTTGATGAGAAAGGAGCATAGGTTTTAGGTCAGAAAATATATCCGAACCTCAGTGCGGCTCCATATTCATTCATGCCTATTGTATAGTGATTATTCGCAAAAGTCTCTCTGCCTTTGATTTCCTTTATCATTTGATTATAAATAGCTGCAGCTCCAATAAAAAAACGATTGCTGAGATCATAATCAATTCCTGCACTGCCAAACAGAGAAAAACTAAACAAGTTGAACTCTTTTTTTTCGAAACTACCATCATACAATAGTTTACTTTCGTCATAATATGTATCCGTTGTAACCGATGTGTAATCTAATACTGAATGAATCTTTACCCCGCATAATAAAAAAGGTTTCATTCGGTTTTGCCGCCCCGAATGTAATTTTAACCCAAACGGTACTTGCAAAATGTTAAACTCCGTTTCAGTGAAGTGTCTTCTGGGAACTTCTCTCCAGTTGACGGCCAGTGTATCGGGATTATTTAACATTGATTCAGAACTCAGGGCAGAAACCGACAAACCTGATTGCAGAGAAATATGGTTACTTAACAGATATTCAACATGAATGCCCGGCGAAAGATTGGGTGATGATTTCTCTTCATTTTTAATACGCGCCCAATGACTGATTTGCTTATTTTCATTAAATATCGTAGCATCTGTTGCCTGAAAATTCAAGTATAATCGCCATTTAGAATTATTTTCCTGGGAAAAAATATTCATACAGCTTAACAATAGAGGAATAATTAAGAAATAATGCTTCTTCATTTGAATTATTGAAACGATGATTAGATTTAAAAACTGCAAACTTATGAAAAAGTGTGCAGATTTATGTGCCGGTTAGAGGGCTGGAAATTGTTATAGATTTTTATTTCTGTGCGAAAATGTACATACATTATTTGAACTGAGGGATTTTTGCACTAAAGAGGCATGCTTACCGACCTGCATAAGAAGAAAATCCTCATGCTGAGATGTGGGTCGTGATAGCAATGAGGATGATCCAGAGACCTGTGTCCCGATAGTGAAATTCTGAATTTTTTTTTTCAAAATTGGGTTGAAAATGCTACTTTTATTCTCAAACATAAAACCAAAATGGAACTTATCATACCATTTAACAAATCTGATTTTACACCCGACGGCAAACATTTCAATTCTGGCCAAATAATCTTTGAACTTCAAAAAGAGTGGGAAGAATCCTTTCATTATAAATCCAGTCCACTTTATGCTAATGTTATTGAAGGCCATCCCTTGGCAATGCAAAGACTAACTGTTTACCACGATCTTGGTGAATCAACGAATTATGATTTTGGGATGGACCTGATTGATGGTGAAATTGATATTGATACCAATCTGGAAATTGAGGAATATTCTGAAATGGATACAGTTTATGCTATAGGTTCCCAATTTCGGTTTGATGAAGATGGTGATGGTGTTCCTGTTTTTTTGATAAAGAACGACAAGTTGAAGGAAGATATTCTTGTTGTGAAATATGTATCAGATGATGATGAGAATGAGGACATTTGTGATGTACCTGTTGATGTGAGGAACAGAGAGTTAAACCCATAAAAAATAAATGTACTAAATAAAACAGAAGATGTATTGGTAATTGGCGGTGAAGGTGGTGGAATATGTATAACCCGTCAACAAGAAAATTCTGAAGTGAAATTTATTTATCTCCATAATGAATTTGACCTAACTGATGAAGGACTTGAAGTGAATGAAAAACACGAATATTCAAATTGTATGTGATAGCAATCCCTTGGATTGCCAGGTATTTATTGTTGGTTATAATGCTGCAACAGAAGTTTTAGGAAAAGAAATAAGTGTGGAGTGCAACTTTTAGGAACTTGAGAGAAAGAAAATAAGAATATGATGCTGACTGAAGAAAATCATAAGGAAATTATAAATTCCTACGCGAAAGAGGATTGGAAGCCACTGCTTGATTTAATACCTGACATTGAAAAGACATCTTCATTTGGTGAACTTAATGGAGGCCAAAAGGATGAAAAAGGATTTACTCAAATTCCATTTTGGGTTGCATCTCCCATTGTCCATCAGTTCAACCAAATTGTATATGAAATACCTGTTATAATTAATTTTAATTGGGGAAAATGGAATGAGGGACGGAAGATCGTTAATAATGATGATTTCAATTATAATTCAATTGATATACCAACAAAATGTAAAATTATAACAGCGATCGTTCGCAGTGACAGGTTCTGTGATGGTGAAATTGTTCATGCATTTAACTCAGGATTAATCCTCAAAATATTAAAATCAATTGAAGAGCAATTACATTTGGAGCAGTAAAAAATTATTACGAATAACTTTAATAGTCTTCGGTTACCTGCCCCCCATTCCGATGGAGATTTTTGGCTGGTAACGCCCAAAGTGGATGTTATCTTCAGCAAAAAAATCTTCTGGTCAACATTGTTACAATACAGCAACCGACAACTTCAGTATAAACTCGAAACTGCAATGGCACCTTGCTCCGCTTTCCGACTTATACCTGGTTTACAACGACAACTATTTCACCAAAGATTTCGGGCCAGAATTCCCGATCGATTAATCTGAAGATCTCCTATTGGCTTAATATTTAATATTTTAGTCTTATTTTATGATTTGTCTGAATAGTATTTTAAATTTGCATTATATAAAATGAACACAATGAAAAGATTAACGCTTACTGCCTTACTCATTATGGCATTATCGACAATCAGGGTGACAGGACAAACTTCAAATGAATATCCAGGAAACAACGGATGGCAGCCTGGAACGGCTCAATATGGATTTGAAATCGTAAAAGGATTCCAAATTACAATGGATGATGGCATTGTGCTAGAAGCAAAGGCTTCATTCCCAACCGACCTTAAAACGGGAAAGCGGGCAGATGGCCGATTTCCTGTGCTTGTGGAATTCACACCATACGATCGAGAAGGGGTAGAAGGTCTCAGACATACATTCCTGACAGAACATGGTTATATTGTCGCACAGGTTCATCCTCGCGGATCAGGAAAATCAACCGGAATCCTTGAGCAGTTCTCAAGCCGTGACGGACTTGACGGAAAGATTGTTGTTGACTGGGCGGCCAAACTTGAAGGCAGCAATGGCAAGGTGGGATTCTTCGGAGCATCCTATCCTGGAGGGCTTGCACTGGCTACTGCAGCCAAAGTGGGCAAGGATTCTCCGCTGAAAGCGATATTAGCGGCCAGCATAGGTCTTGGAGCCCAATACCGTCAGGCCTGGACCAACAATGGGCTGCCGACTGTCCTGATGATGGGATATGGTCCACAAGCAAAGAATTCAATGGGAGGAAACGAAGGAGCAGGGAAGCATTTTGAGGCTTTTGACAAGGATTTCTGGGCAGGTGGTCATTCTGCTTACGACAGCGACTTCTGGAAAGACCGTATTCCAATTGAATGGAGCAAAGACATTGTTGAAAACGGAATCCCTGTTCTCCAGTGGGGTGGATGGCAGGACCTGAATGAAACAGGTGCTATTCGTGGATATGTGGCTTTCCAGAATGCCATGAATGGACGCGACATCAACCTTCCTATGGAAAGAAACCAGAAGATATCCCCACGTTATCAGCTCATCATCGGTGACTGGGGGCATGGAATCGGAATGGACATAGGTGTCTATCTTCAATGGTTCGACACATGGCTTAAGGAAGAGGACACGGGACTAACAGACACTTCTACCCCTCTGCATCTTTATGAAGTTGGTACCGACAGATGGGTCAACCTTGACATCTATCCACCAGTGGACACCTATACGATGTGGTTTCTTGGCGGAGATGGAAGCCTTGACGAAAAAGAAGCAAGCGATAGCGAGAATTCTCTCCGTTGGGGTAAACCAGAAGAAAAAGACGGCAAAATTCAGTTTGAAAGCAAGGTCATCAAGGCTGGAATGACCATAGCAGGACCTCTTTCCCTGAAGCTTTATGCAAAGTCGATCAATACTAACATGGTGGTTCTTGCAAGGCTGTATGATGTAGCCCCCGACGGAAAGTCAACAATGATTACCAAAGGAGCAATGCTGGGAAGCTTGAGCCAACTGGATAAGGTGGCATCATGGAAAGACAGAAAAGGAAAAACCTCATGGCCATGGCCACTTCTCGACAAGGATGTGTATTTAACTCCTGGGAAAGTGCAGGTTTTCGAGATGGCAATGGAGCCTATTCAGTATGGGCTGAAGCCTGGTAACAGGCTCCGGCTTATTCTCAGCACACAAAGTCTCGGAAGTGATAACAAGAATGGTTTTCTGCAGGCTGACCCTGCTGATCTGACAGCTCCTCAAAAGGCGACAGTTCCGGGAGGTGAGTACATTATATTATTCGGTAGAGAAACTCCTACTTCTCTGAACATTCCTCAGCTTCCATTCAGAGCTTTCCCAACCATAAAGTCTGGAAACACGCCTACTTCATGGAGTGAAATGACTCGCGACTTCGACAAGACAGGTTATACTATTCCGCTACAATGGTAGATAGGA